>JABFXT010000718.1 GCA_013361595.1 Nocardia sp.
CAATCGGGCCTCACGACTGCTCCGGGTATAGACGGCACCGCGGTCGGAAAAGTGGTGGAGGGCCGTTGCGGCTGTCGTGGTCCGATCCCGGGTGACGGGCCTCGGACAGGATGACGATCTCCCGAATGTGCACCCGGGTAACGCCTGCGGCGATCATCCGGCCATCACCTCGTATCCCGGCCACATCGAGCTTCACGAACCCGTCGATCATATCGATCGGTGGAAGCGGCGGCGTCGATCCCGGGGCCCGTGGACTGGGCCCCACCGCCGACCGGCCTTGTCCCGTAGGCATATTCAGACGCTCAACGCCCTCTCGCGGCTGCCCCTCCGGAGTGCCGATCCAGGACTTCCCGAAGAACGGCGGCGAAGCCCACCGGTTCGCCGGTCATGCCGAATCAGCCGCCCAGGAAACCGGCGTGGCCGCCGGGAAAGGTGACCACTGAGGCGATCCGGGAAGTGCCACGCCGGGGTGCCGACACCGCCGGCCACCATGGGTGAACCGATGAGCAGTAGCGGTCGCGGGCCGAGGCCGCGCAGGTCACCGTGAAGGTTATAGGTCAGCGTGGCGCCGGGTATACGCAGGGTCCGGGTCTCGATATCGGCCATCCGGGCTCCTCCGAGGCCGCGGTCCCTGTGGAGACGACGCGGGCCTGGGAATTCATCGGTGCTGTGCCCGGCGCCGGCGTCGGTTCCCGGTGTGCCGGACCTTCTCGCGTCGAACTGCGGGCAGGCGCCCTCGTAGCCGTTAGGCTCGGGACAACCGTCGATCATCCCCGCCGCACCGGTACCGGTGCCGGCCCGACCGCAGGAGATCCAGCACAGTGGGCAGTGGTTCGATCCTCATCACCGGCGCGAGCTCCGGCCTCGGCGCCGAAATGGCCCGGCAGTTCGCGGCGCTCGGCTACGATCTGGCCCTCTGCGCGCGGCGCACGGAACGGCTCGACGAACTCGCCCGGGAGATCGCGGTGGCCCACCCGGCGGTCCGGGTGCGGGTGGCGGAACTGGATGTCACCGATTTCGACGCGGTGCCGGCGGTTTTCGACGGATTCGCCACCGAGCTCGGCCGGATCGACCGGGTGATCGTGAATGCCGGTCTCGGTAAGGGAGTGCCGTTCGGAAAGGGTGGCGACCGTCCCAATCGGCAGACCGCCCAGACCAATTTCCTCGGTGCCATGGCCCAGATGGAGGCGGCTATGAAGATCTTCCGGGCCCAGGGCGGCGGGCATCTGGTGGTGATCTCCTCGATTTCCGCGGTGCGTGGAATGCCCAAGACCATGACCAGCTACGCCGCGAGCAAGGCCGGGGTCGCGGCGATGGCCGAGGGTATCGCCGCCGAGCGGGTGCCCGGGGTGGATGTATCGATCATCTTCCCCGGCTACATCTCCTCGGAGATGAACGACAAGGCCGCGCATCCGCCCACGTTCCTGGTCGATACCCGCACCGGTGTGCGCTCCATGGTGTCGGCGATCGAGAAGCGGCGGTTCAAGGCCTACACCCCCGCGTGGCCGTGGACACCGCTGGCATACGCGATGAAGGTGCTTCCGCTGTCGGTCGTGCGCAGGCTCGCGGGAATCTGAACCGGCCGGGTCGCCCGGCGATCAGCTCTTCTCGTCCCCGCCGAGAACTGTGACGGCCGCCGACAGTTCGGTCAGCGCGGCCACGATCTCGGTCAGGCGTTCGGTACCGACCTCGGCCGCGAGCCGGGCAGCGTATTCCGCGTGCCGCGGGGTGATCCGGGCCACGGCGGCGTGGCCCGCGTCGGTGATCGCGACCAGTTTGGCTCGGCGGTGTGCCGGGTTGGGCCGGTATTCGGCGAGGCCGCGTTCGACCAGCAGATCGGCGATACGCTGCACACCCTGCCGGGTGACGCCCATCGCGCGGGCGATCCCGGCGACCGGGAGTGGTTCGCGCAGTACCGCACCCAGCACCTGCCACCAGGCGGCGGTGAGGCCGGCCGGGCCGGCCAGATCCTCGGCGATCGCGAGGAACTGGCCGTTGAGCCGGAACGAGGTGATGGCGGCCGTGCTGAACAGCTCTTGTTCGGCGTTTTCCACGGTGCCCGCCCTCAGACCGCCGCCTGCCGTGCCTCGTACTCCGCCAGTACCACGTAGCCCGCCGGATCGCCGGCGCTGAACAGCCGGTACCAGCCGTCGAGTACCTCGGGTTCGTAGATCTCCAACGCGGCCAGCACTTCGCGCGCGAATTCGAAAGGTGCGGTGGAGTTCGCGGTGATCACGCCGCGATCGGTGACGGCCGGTTCGTCGACATAGTGTTCGCCACCCGCGTATCCGCTGGCCGCGAGGTATTCGGCGATATTGCTGGTGTGCCGGCGATCGTCGAGCAGGCCCGCGGTGGCGAGTCCGAACGTCGCGCCGCAGATGGCGGCGACCGGCACCCCGGCCGCGGCGAATTCGCGTGCCTTCGCGGCGAAGGGATCGAATTCGCCCGACTCCCAGCCGGTGGCGCCCGGCAGGATGAGCATGGCGCTGTCGGCGGGTGTCAGCTCGGCCAGGGTGGTGTCGGGGACGATCCGCATACCACCCATGGTGGTGACCGGATCGGTGCTCAGGCCGACCGTCCGGGTGCGGTACGCGCCGGGTTCGCGATGGTAGGAGTCGTTGTTGATATGCGCGGTCGCGGCGCCCACTTCCCAGTCGGCGAGGGTATCGAAGACGGCTACGTGCACGAGTTTCGGAGTCATGACAACATACTGTCAATACGACAGCATATTGTCAATATGATGAGTATCAGAACCGCGGCGTACCGCCCACCACCTCATCGCGCTCCAACGCGGCGATCTCGTCCGCGCTGTAGCCGAGCTCGGCCAGCACCGCGTGGTTGTCCTGGCCGAGCAGTGGTGCGGGGGAGCGGTGATAACTGCCCGGGCCCGCGGAGAAGCGGGCGGGTACCGTGCTGTGCCGGGCAGCCGGATTGACCGGATGCGGAACCTCCTCGAAGAAGTTCCGGTGCTGGAGCTGCGGGATCTCGCCCTGCCGGTGGGGCTGGAGCACCTCGGCGACCGGGATACCGGCGGTCCAGAGCCGGGAGACGATCTCGCCGACCTCCCGTTCGGCGAACCAGGACGCGAGGTATGCGTCGATCTCGTCGTGCCGCTCTCGCCGGCCCGCCGTCGTCTGTAGTGCGGGGTCGGTCGCCCAGGCGGGCCGCCCGAGGATCTCGCTGAGCGCGGCCCACTGTTCGTCGGTGGTGACGGCCAACGCTATCCAGTTGTCGGGCCGGCCGAATTCGTCGAATCCGGCCGCCCGGTAGAGGTTCTGCGGCGCGGCGTGCGGACCGCGGTTGCCCGTCCGCTCCAGCAGCGCACCGTAGGCGGAATACTCGATGACCTGCTCCGCGGTGATGTTCAGCGCCGCATCGACCATGGCCGCCTCCACCAGCACCCCCTCGCCGGTGCGCCGCCGGTGCTCGAGGGCGAGCAAGAGCGCGATCAGGGCGTGCACACCGGCGTTCGGGTCACCGAGGCTGTAGGGTTCGACCGGATTCTGATCCGGATAACCGGTGCGTGTGGTGAGTCCGGACGCGTCCTCGATCACATAGGCGAAGGCCGGATTGTCGCGCCAGGGGCCGTCGAGACCGAAACCCGGCATCCGGACCATGACGGCATCCGGGCGCAGCGTACGGACGGTGTCCCAGTCGAGACCGATCTGTTCGATCACCCGGGGCGTGTAGTTCTCCACGAGCACATCGCAGGTGGCGACCAGCCGGCGCAGGATCTCGCGACCCGCCGCGGTGCGGAAATCGACGGTGATTCCGCGCTTTCCCGTGTTGAGGCCGGTGAAGATCCCCGACTTCTCCCACCACCGGTCCTCGTCGATCGGGACGCCCGCGATGAGCCGGGTCCCGTCGGGGCGCTGCGCCGATTCGACATGGATCACCTCCGCGCCCTGCATCGCCAGGAAATGGGTGCAGGACGGTCCCGCCCAGAAGGTCGTCATATCGAGTACCCGCAGGCCCTGGAACGGAAGGGGATTCGCGGCGGCGGTCGCTGTCCGGTCCGGACGGTCGAGGGGCCCGCCGGTGCGGTACTGCTCGGTGTGCTCACCTCGCCGGGGTGCGGGCGCGGGTTCCCGCAACAGGGCGGGCGAAGTCCGGAACGGCGGCCCGGGCCGGACGAATCCGCCGCCCGGGTTCTCGGTGAAGGACCCGCGTGCCCGGTGCTGATCCAGTTCGGTGACATTGGCGCCGTCGGCCACCGGGCTGTTCGGGATCCGGAACGCCGTGGCCAGTTCCCGGATCTCCTCGACCTTGTGGGCGGCGAACCATTCGGCGATCTCCGCGGCCTTCTCGTTGGTGCGTTCGGTGATGGCGGGGGCCGGGTCCTCCTCGATCCATTCGGGATGCCCCACCATCACACACAGATCGAACCACTGCTGCGCGGTACCGCAGCCGACCGCGATCAGGCCGTCGGCGGCAGTGGCCACGCCGGGGCGGCTCAGCCTACGCTGGGTGCGGAACGGGCGGTGCACCGTCTCGTAGAAGGACACCGGATAGTAGGAGAGCCCGAGGATCTGGGTCTCCAGCATCGACAGGTCGACCAGTTCGCCGGTGGCGGTGGTCAAGGCCCGCTGCCGGGCGGTGAGCAGGGCGGCCGCCGCGTGCGCTCCGGCGAACCATTCGCCCACATCCCCACCGATATGCAGCGGTGCGCGGTCCGGCGCGCCGCGGCCGAGCCCGACGATCCCACCCGACCAGGCCTGCAGGGTGAATTCGGTCGCTGGTCGTCCGGACCACGGGCCGTCGAGACCGAACGGGGTGATGGCGGTGACCACGAGATGGGGATGGCGTTCGCGCAGGGTGGCGGGGGAGTAGCCGGGATCGGCGGCCGGGCCGGCGCCCGGCGACCAGACCACCGCGTCGGCACCCGCCAGTAGCCGGTCGAGCAGTTCGCGGTCGGCCGGGACCGCCGGATCGGTCACCACGCTGTGCGTACCGCCGGCGAGGAACCGGAAGAGCGCACCGTCGATGCCGGCACCGAACGCGGCCCCCGAAACCGACCGGCGGCGCAGTGGGTTGCCCGCGGGAGGTTCGGCGGCGATCACCCGGGCTCCGGCGTCGGCGAGGAGTTTGGTGCAGTAGGCGCCGGCGATCCCGCTCGACAGATCGACCACGATGTAATCCGCCAACGGCGCACTTTCGAGGGGTCCGTACCGGCTCTCGGCCCGCTTCGCTGTCATATGCCTCTCGATTCCTCTCCCGGGCCACCGGCCGCATGTGGATCCGGGCGTCGGCGGAAGAACCGCGGAGACAACGCTGCACCCGCACTGTGGTGCGGGTGCAGCACACCGGCACGCCCGAGCCGGTGTTGTCGATCCCCCGATCGGCCGCGGCCTGCCTATTCCGGTTTCTCGCGACCCGATTTGCTCAGCCGGAATTCCGGCGGAAACCGGCTGTCGTTGTCCTTGACCGAGTTGTTGAGTCCGCCGTCGAAGGCGTTGTCGAGCATCAGATCGTTGTCGTCGGCGTGGATATGGCCGCCCATGGATTCGAAGAAACCACTGAGCAGGCTGCCCATGTACTCGCCCTGCTGCTGTTTCATGATCTCGAAGAAGACCTTCTGCATGAACACCGTGTCGGTGGGCCGGTTCCGGGCGCAGGCCAGCGCGTACTTATCGGTTTCCGCTTCGAGGTCCGCGCGGGCGACGACACTGTTGAGGAAGTTGCACTCGGCCATCTCCGCGGCCGAGAACGCCCGGCCGGTGAACACCATCTCCTGGAATTTGCGCAGTCCCATGGTCTGCGCCCAGGTCCACATCCGCGGGCCCCACCCGTAGTAGCGGAACGAGGGATGCCCGAACAGGGCGTCGTCGGAGGAGATCACCAGGTCCGCGTCGGCGGCCTGATAGAAGTGCCAGCCGTAGCAGTAGCCCTTCACTTCGACGATGCTGATCTTCTTGAATTCCTGCAGGCTCCGGCAGCCGGCCTGGGCGTTGGCGTACCACTGGCTGATACTCGCGCCGTGCCGGAACGACTCTTTCGGCGGATACCGGACGTCCTCGTCGGGACCGATCTTGTATTCGCTGAGCCGTGGACCCTGGTCCGGGTCGTTCTGCACGGCCATGAACTCCCCGAGATCCGCGCCGGACCCGAAATCGTCGCCCGCGCCGCGGATCACCAGGACCTTGACATCGTCGTCGATACTCGCCCGGTGGATGAGGTCCCCGTAGCGTACGCGGGCGGCCATGGTGGGCGCGTTGAGTTGATCGGGGCGGTCGAAGGTGATGGTGGCGATCCGGGTCGCGGGATCCTTCGAGTACCGGATGATCTCCGCGGCGCTCGGCTGCGCGGGCCCCGGAGGCCGCGCGGCGCCTTCGTCGCCGGTCGATGCGCCGTTCGCGGGCGTTCGGGTGGTCATCGCGGCTCCCAGTGCGGACTCGAGGTCAGGATCTCCGGGCCGTCCTCGCCGATGAGCACGGCGTCCCGTCCGAAGACCGAACCCACCCCCTCGGCCCAGACGTAACCGGTCAGCGCGAGTACCGTCCCGGGCTCGAGGATCTCGGCTTCGGCGGTACGCCGCAGCGCGGGTGCCACCACCGGCGGATCGAAACCCATCCCGAGGCCGCGGGCGACCGGCACGACCGGTAAGGGTTCACCCGCCGTCAGGTAGGCGTCGAGCAAGCCGGCGGCGGGCGCGCCGGGCCGGCATGCCCGCATCAGGTTGTCCCACAATCGGTTCCAGCGCCCGTAGAGCTTCTCCGTGGCCGGTGACGCCGCACCGACCGGCCACGTGCGCCCGACCTCGCCGATATACCCGTCGGCGAGGACACCGGAGGAGAAGGCGACCAGATCACCCTCCTGGACCCGCCGGTCCGCGGTCGCCCGCCGCCACGGATGATCCCGGGCGGTCACCCAGGCCGCGTCCTGGGTGGCGGGGGTACTCACCCCGCCGGCGGCGCAGGCCTCCAGCAGCACCCCGGCCAGCTCCTGCTCGGTGACGCCGGGCGCGAGTTCGGCCAGCCCGGCCGCCAACCCCTGTTCGGCGACGCGCAGTCCGGCACGCATGGTGGCGATCTCGTCCGCGGTCTTGATCCGGCGGGCCGCCCGGAAAGCGAGTTCGCCGTCGACGAGTTCGGCGTTCGGGAACGCCGTGGGCAGCAGCTCGGCGAAGCCGGGCGAGAGCGCGTCGGTCCCCACCCGCCGAGCCTGGGCCGCACCGTCGATCTCGCGCAGCGCCGCGACGAGATTGCGGGGATCCCACATGGTCTCGTAGAGGTTGTCGTGCGGGATGTCCTCGGGAATGCCCTCGTCCCAGGTGCTGTGCAGATGGACCGCACCGGTTTTCCGGACGATCAGGGCCACCGGCCCGAACGGCCGGGTTCCCGCCACCCACAGCTGGGGCGCACCGGACAGGTAGCGGGCGTTCGCCTGCCGTCCGGCGATCAGTACATCGAGGTCGTGGGCTTGCATCTGTGCCAGCACCCGCTCGCGGCGGCCCACCCGCAGCGCGCGATCGTCCGGCAGGATCTCAGTCGCCATAGGGGGCATAGGTGTAGTCGGTGAGAGGCGTGCAGCCTCCTTCGGTAACCACCACGATCTCCTCACTGCGGTAGCCGCCGGTGCCGTCCTCCCACACCACGGGTTCGAGGACCAGCACCATGCCGGGTCGGAGCACGAAGTTCTCGTCGAATTCGGCGCCGAGGTCGGTACCGATCATCGGGACCTCCGCGGCGCTCACGCCGATACCGTGCGAAATATAGAAATGCGGGAGCCAGGGGCGCTGCCCGCCGGCCGCCGCGGTGGCGGCCGCGCCGAGTTGTGCCGCGGTGGCGCCCGGGCGGATCTGCGCGAGGACCGCGTCCAGGATCTCCCGCCAGGTGCGGTACTGCGCTTGCTGGCGCGGTGTCGGATCCTGCCCGACTATCCAGGTGCGGCCGAAATCCGAGCAGTAGCCGTTGTAGGTGATGGAGACATCGGTCCACAGCACATCGCCGGCCGCGAGTTCACGTTCGGTGGTGAGCAGCGGTAGCGCGAGATCGCCGTGCTTGGTCCACACCCCGTCGGCCTTGGTCTCCGGCATGACCTGCCAGATGGCGTCGAGCATGGTGGCGGTGGCGCCGAGTTCGAACGCGCGGCGGACGAACCGCGCGGACAGATCGATCTGGCGCTGACCGGGTGCCAGCGAACGGTGGATGTCGACGATCGCTTCCTCGGTGATCCGGCAGGCCTTGCGGATACAGGAGAGTTCGTCGGGGGTCTTGATCAATTTGGCCGGTCCGATGACCGTGGCCGCGTCCACCGGCTTCCCGCCCGGGAACAACCGGTCGCGGGCGCGCAGCATCGCACCGGTGTACTCGTCCACCGCGAAGGTCGACCCGGCGGGTACGAGATCGGACAGGATCCGGGCGAAGTCCGCGACACCTTCGTCGAATTCGAGATATACCGGCGGATGTAGATGGTCGTCGGGCAGTTCCGACTCCGCCGCCGCGCCCGCCCGGAAGGGCAGGAACAGATGCGGCCATTCGTCGTGCGCCGTGACCACGGCGACCGGCCGCTCCACATGGGCGAGCCCGGCATCGCCGAGCGGCCAGTTGGCTCCGGTCGCGTAGACGACATTGTTGTTCAGCAGCAGGATCGCCGCGTCCACGCCGCGTTCGGCCATGGCCGAACGCAGGCGGGCCCCCGTCTCCCGGCGCATCCGCGTGCGGTCCGGGAGCGCGGGTATATCGATCGCCGCGGTGGTCGCGGCGGGAAATGCGGTCATCGAAACAGGTCCTTCTCGCCCTCGGCGCTCCAGTCCGGCCTATACACCCAGGAATTCCTTGATGTTTCCGCTCACGATGCGCGCGGCGTCTTCGGGACCGACGGCCTGTACGACCGCGGCCAGCGATTGTTCCGAATAGCCGAACGTGCTCTCGTTGTGCGGATAGTCCGAGGACCACATCACCCGGTCCACCCCGATCTGGTCGATGACGGCCAGGCCGAGCGGATCGACCATGAACGAGGCCCGCATATGGTTCTCCCAGTAGTGGCGCACCTCGTGTTCGACCGGGCGGTTGTACATGTGCCGGTAGGAGGCGTTCATATGCTCGGCGTCCTGCAGGGCCGAGGCGACCCAGTTGATCCCGCCCTCGAACCAGCCGATCTGCAGGCCGGGATGCCGGTCGATGATGCCGCTGAACAGATACTTGGAGAACAGCTCCCGGAACGGGGCCACATTGTGCATCATGCCGACCACGACGCTGTTCACCTCGCAGGGCGCCGACAGCGGTGATTCGCCGATATGGTGCGAGACCGGCACTCCGGATTCCTCGATGGCGTCCCAGACGCCGATCATCTCGGTACTGCCGTAGTCGATGACGTTTCCGTCGTCGTCCTTACCGGCCGACAGCGGCAGCAGGAAGGTCTGGAGACCCAGACCTTTCAGCTCGGTCAGGGTCCGGCGCGCACCGTCGGCGTCCCACCAGTTGATCAGGCCCACGCCGTAGAGCTTTCCGCCGGACCGCTCCTGCACTTCGGCGATGTATTCGTTGTAGATCCGGAAGCAGCGCTCGCGAACCGCCTTGTCCGGGTAGAAGAGCAGAGCCAGTAGCGAATTGGGGAAGGCCAGTTCCTTGTCGATACCGTCGGCGCGCAGATCCGCGCTCCGGGCCTCGAGGTTGGTGCTCCCGGAGCCGTCGAGGGGGTCGTACTGCATCAGTACCCGGCTGAAATCGCCGGGCAGGAACGATTTCCCCTTGCGCCCGATCTGATAGGCCCCGTCCTCGTACCAGACGCGGGGTGCCTTGTCCCGGAGCTCCTCGGGGAAGCGTTCGTAGAAGATGTCGTCGGCGAGCGAGATGTGGTTGTCGGCGGAGAAGACCTCGGTGCCGGCTGGAAGTCCGAGGGTGCCCTCGGCACGGCCCCGGCGATCCTTCGGCGGGCCGAACCCCTGTGGTGGGTAGAGCTGGGCACTGCTGGGCGACGTCGGCATCGTGACCCTCCAATGGATCGTTTGATTCGCGAATTTGCCGTCGGCGGTCGCGGTCCCGGGCTGCCGTTGCCGTCGCGGGGTTTTGCCGATTGCGTATGAATTGCTGCGCAAAAGGATCGGCAGTGCGGGCGGCCGGGTTCCGAGTAGTGACCCGCCAAGCTGAAAACGACATTATCACAAAACGAGAGTCTCGTTCTACGAGTAGAGGCGTTTCCTTGGTTCTTCTGCGGCTAGGGCAGGGAGAATGGTATTTTCATGAAGGGTTCGCGCCGGGCGCCGCAAGGATTGCGCGCGGGAGGATTTCGGTTCCGTGGCGGCCATGATCCGCATGTGAAGACCCATTGCCGGGGCAACTTCCCTGTAACTCTTGTCACAAGCTCGAAACCAACCTACTGTGT
>JABFXT010000279.1 GCA_013361595.1 Nocardia sp.
GGATCACCGGCGTGATGGCGTCGCGCAGCAGAGCGCCGTCGATAACGGCGTCGACGCCGTCGGGGCAGTGGGCGCGGATCTCCGCCCCGGTTCCGGGACCGCGGTCGACGACGATATCGGCGCCGAGGGCCCGCACGAGGTCACGGTCGGCGGGAGCGGCATCGACGATCACCTGCAGACCGGCCTCCTTGGCCAATTCCACCGCGTAACCGCCGACCGCGCCGGCCGCACCCGTCACCACCAGCGACGCGCCCGGTTCGAGAGCGAGGCGATCGAGGGCCTGCCAGGCGGTGAGCCCGTTCATCGGCAGGGTTGCGGCGGCGGCGAAGTCCCGGCCCGCCGGCAGCGCTGCCACCGATTCCGCCGGTACCACGATCTTCTCCGCGTAGGCGCCCCCACCTTGCAGCACGGGCAGTGTGATCGCGACGACTTCGTCGCCGGGGCGCCATCCGGTACCCGGATCGGCTTCGTCCACGGTTCCCGCCGCGTCCCAGCCGGGCACGTAGGGAGGTTCCACCTCCGCGTATCGCTCGTGCACCAGCCCGCTGCGGGTGACCACATCCGAGGGATTCACGGCCGCGGCCCGGACACGTATCCGCACCTGCCCGGGACCGACGGCCGGTTCGGGCAGTTCGAAGGCACGTAGCACCTCGGGTCCCCCGGGTTCGTCGAATCCGATCACCCGCATAGTTCGCCCACCTTCCGGTTCGATCTCTATCGAACCGGACCAACGTGGCGATCAGCGGCGATATTCCGGGACGGATCGATCGACGGCAACGACTTCGGTTGCGCCGCGGCCGGGACAGCCCGCCCGAGATCGGATATCCGGCTCACCGCCGGCGCTACCGGCCCGAGCCGTTTCCCGCGGTCAGCGCATCGATCGCTTCCCTCAGCCGAGCCCCACTGGGCACTGCGGCGTCCGGGCTGCTCATCCACTTCATCACCAGGCCGTTGAGCAGAACGAAGTACAACTCGGCGACGGCACGTGCCCGGGTGCCGTCGAGATCGGGATAGGACTCCGCGACCAGATCGGCGATACCGGAGACCGCGATCTCCGACATCTCCCCCATGCGGGGTTGCTCACTCGGCGTTCGATAGATACGGACCAGGTTTTCCATACTGGCCACCAACACCTCTCTGTTCCGATCGAAGAGGTCGGCGATACCGTCCCAGACCTGCGGAAACGCCTGGCCTGCCGATTGTCCGGCGGTGGCTCTGATCCGCCGGTCGAGATCGTCGCCGATCACCCGGCCGGTCTCATCGGTGAAGGCTTCGGTGAGCAGGCGATCCTTCGAGCCGAAGTGATACCCGATGGCGGCGAGGCTGACTCCGGCGGTGGTGGCGATATCGCGTGCTGTGGTGGCAGCGAACCCGCGTTCGTAGATGCAGGTACGTGCGGCCGCGAGCAGGTCCTCCTTGTTTCCCATGCCTCCACTCTAACCAGGTCTTAGACATTTGTTCTAGACATTTGTTCCAGATCCGTGTTAGACATATGTCTAAGACATTCGAGTGAGCCCTTGAGCGAGGAATCGATGACCACACAGCCCACCCCGGCCACCCTGCGCGTACTCATCTCCGGCGGCGGTATCGCCGGCAACGCGGTCGCCCTGCAGCTGCTCCGCGCCGGAATCCGGCCCACCGTGATCGAGCGCGCGGCCGCGGCACGGCCGGGCGGTCAAGCCGTCGACCTGCGCGGACCCAGCCGGACGGTCGCGCAGCGGATGGGGCTGATGCCCGGAATCCACCGCCACCAACTCGACGAACGCGGAATGGTCTACGTCGACTCCACCGGCCGTGAGGCCGCCCGGATGGCCGCCGAACTCTTCGAAGGAAAGGGAGCGGTAGCCGAAATCGAGATCACCCGTGGCGATCTGAACCAGGTCCTGCTGGACTCCATCGCCGCGGAAACCGCCCGGCCCGGCGGGCCCGGTATCGACTACCGGTACGGCGAGCAGATCCGCGCGCTGCACGAGCACGCCGACGGCGTCTCGGTGGAATTCGCCTCCGGCGCCACCGAGGAATTCGACCTGGTCGTCGGAGCCGACGGCCTGCACTCGACGACCCGCCGGCTCGCCTTCGGGCCCGAGGAACAGTTCAGCACCTATCTCGGCGGATACACCTCGTACTTCACCATGCCGACGCCGGAGGGGATCCGCCCACACTGGATGACCGTGCAGCTGCTGCCCGGCGGCACCTTCCTCGGCTTCCGGCCCGACGCCGACCCGGCGACCACCAAGGCCATGATCAGCATCCGGCGCCCCGCCGATCCCGCGCTGCGACGCGATACCGCCGCACAGAAGCGGCTGCTCCGCGAAGGCCTCGCGGCCGGCGGCTGGCTGGTTCCCGAAGTCGACGCGGCCATGGACGACGCGGCGGACTTCTATTTCGACGAACTCGCCCGGATCACCATGCCCCAGTGGACGACCGAACGGATCGCCCTGGTGGGTGACGCCGGGTACTGCGGATCGCCGCTCAGCGGCCAGGGCACGGCCATGGCTCTGGTCGGTGCCTACGTACTGGTCGGCGAGATCATGCGCACCCCGGACCGGCCCACCGCCGCACTGGCCCGGTACAACGAGATTTTGCGTCCGTTCGTGGAATCCGCCCAACAGCTCCCGCCGGGTGGTGTGAAGGCCATGACTCCGCGGACACGGGCGGGTATCCGGGCTTCGCTGGCCCTCGTCCGGTTCACCACCTCCCGGCTGATGCAGCCACTGATGACCCGCATGCTGTCCGGAACCGAGGATTACGAACTGCCCGACTACTCCGCCGATCTCCCCACGGTGGAACAGGACGCCCGGCCACTGTGACGAGCGGGAACAATGCCCGGGTGCGACCGTCACCACCCGGCGGACGAGGGCTCGACAATGCGCCCTCGGTCCGGACCCGCTCCACCTCGGCAACCGGACCCGGGAACAAACCAACAAACCTACCGTCGTCCCCACACTCGTCCGGCCGTCCGGATCACCTGGACCACCATCGCCGATTCCGCGAACGGTTACCTTTCGCTGGCCGCGGACCGGATCAGGACCTGTACCTTTCCGA
>JABFXT010000267.1 GCA_013361595.1 Nocardia sp.
GGACGGCCTCGGCGGCCCGGCGCCGCTCCTGCGCGGTCTCGCCGCGCCACCAGCGCAGGATCAGCGGCAGCAGCGCCAGCAGTGCGTAGACCGCCCAGGTGAGCAGCCGCAGCACCAGGGCGCCCCAGTGGCCGGTGGTGTAGTCGTGCACCGCCGACCACCGGGCGCCGAATCCGCGATCACCGTCGGCGACCGCGGTACGCGCGTCGTCCAGAGCCAGCCGGGCGTCGGTTACCCGCTGATCGAGCGGGGCGACGCGCGCCTGCGCGGCGCCGAGTGCGGTGCGGGCGTCGTCGAGCATCTCGTTCGCGGTCTGGGCCTCCGGTCCGCGGCCGGGCACTCCGGTGATCTTGGTCTGCGGACACTGCGCAGAGGGATTGAACTCGCATCGGGCGATGATCAGCGCGGTGTCGATATCCGTGGCGGCCGTCGCGATGGTCCCGTCCAGGGCGGTGCGGTCGGCGACGGCGCGGTCGAGTTCGTCCCGGGCGGTGCGAACGGCCGGGGTCGTGTCGACCGCGGCTGCCGCCCTATCGTCCAATATCCGGTCCACGGTGCCGCCGAACAGTACGGTCATCGCCATTTCCGCCAGTACTACGCCGGCCAGGACGGCGATGCCGACCCGGGTGGCGACGGCCGGGACATTGCGGGTTCCGGCGGGCAGATCGGGACGGGCGGTGGGTTGGGCCGCGGCCAGGGCCCGGCCGAGCAGGCCGGCGAGAACTCCCGCTGTGAGACCGATCGACGCGGCCGCGAGCGGGGGTTGGTCGGCGGCACCCATGGCGGTGGCGGTGACCGCGCCCGTGACGAGTGCGAACAGCGCCACACCGGCGCCGGTGATCGTGTATCCGGTCCGTTCGTATCCGTCGGCGGTTTCGGCGGGCTGTCCGCCGCCGAGCCGGATGAAGATGCCGGTGACGCTCATGGGGCCCATATCCTCTGCGGCTGTCATCGGCACTCCTTCGGAGCAGGTTCATGCGGTTCGCGGAGACCGCAGCGAAGGCGGAGGTATCGCATCATCGATTCGTTGTCTCAGCGTGACAGGCCACACGCCTGTCGATCGACCCTTGACGAGTGGGTGTGGGGATCTTCACAAGGGGCGTCGAACAGCATTCCACGACCGCCGCGCGCCCGTGTTCCGGAGCGGTGGGTGCCCGGCTCGAAACCTGCGCTGCCGCAACGGGAACGGTGCGCGATCGGGCCGCGGAAATGTGTCGTATACCACTCGAGGCGCGGTTTGCTGATCATGTGCTGGGGGCGCTGAACTCAAAAACAGTCCGGACGGTCGGATCATGTTCTGCGCTTGTCACGACGCTGTCACGAACATCTCATCGGGGTGCGCAACAGTTAGCCGCAGGCTGATGGGTTTGCCTCCCGGCGCGCCCGGGAATTCCTCTTCGATGCAGGTGAGCGTGGGTTCGGCGGATGCGACGTGGCATCGGGAAAGGGTCGGAATCGATGGATCGCCGCTGCTCGGAGGGGCGATCCCGGGATCGATTCACCCCCGGAAGCTGCTTTACACTAGAAAACGCGCATATGTGGAGGAACGAATGAAGAAGCCCAGCTAGATCCGATTATTAGGGCAACCTTGGTTGGTTGGTCCCCGGACCTGGCTTATCGTTTGCTCTTACGCCGCACATACCGATGTCCGGCCTAGGGCATGCTCGGGCGACCACCGATCAGGCCAGCCTAGCGGGCGAAATCCCGCTCCCGGGTTCCGGACGCGTAAGCGTTTCGTTACCGGCGGGTACCTGTGCACAGCGACAGGTGGAAAAACTTCAGACGTGACTGCACGCCGAACACCATCAGCGCGGCTGGTGTCGGCCAACGTACGAACGCAGTCCAAGCAGGGAGCGTTCGACAGTACCGGCGTTCGACAGGGCGTACTCACAACAGGCCGCACCACGTCGAGGTCGACTTTTTCGAAGGCAGAGGCATGACGCAACTACCTGGCCACAGGTCCCCCGGACCCATCGGGCTCTACGACCCGGCGAACGAACACGACGCCTGCGGTGTCGCGTTCGTCGGTGATATGCACGGCCGCCGCAGCCGTGACATCGTCGACAAGGCTATTACGGCCCTGTTGAATCTGGAGCACCGCGGTGCCGCGGGCGCCGAGCCGAACTCCGGTGACGGCGCGGGCATCCTCATCCAGGTACCCGACCGGTTCTTCCGGGCAGTGGTCGACTTCGACCTGCCCACGGAGGGCTCCTACGCCACCGGTATCGCCTTCCTGCCCCAGGCCCGCCGGGAAGCCGCGCGCGCCTGCTACGGCGTCGAGAAGATCGTCAAGGAAGAGGGCCTGACCGTCCTCGGCTGGCGCGAGGTCCCGATCGACGAATCGTCGCTCGGCGCGCTGTCGCGTGATGCCATGCCGTTGTTCCGGCAGGTCTTCATCGCCTCGCCCGCCGACGCCGCCGAACAGCTCTCCGGGATGGATCTGGAACGGCGCGCCTATGTCGTACGCAAGCGGATCGAGCACGAACTCGGCCGCTCCGGTGCGGGCGAGGGCGCGACCGGTCGGGAGTCGGTCTACTTCCCGAGCCTGTCCGGTCAGACTTTCGTCTACAAGGGCATGTTCACCACCCCGCAGCTGCGGGCCTTCTACCTGGACCTGCAGGACGACCGGGTGGAGAGCGCCCTGGGCATCGTGCACTCCCGGTTCTCCACCAACACCTTCCCGTCCTGGCCGCTGGCCCACCCGTTCCGCCGGGTCGCGCACAACGGTGAGATCAACACCGTCGCCGGCAACGAGAACTGGATGCGGGCGCGCGAGGCGCTGCTGCGGTCGGACATCTTCGGCAAGGATTCGGCCGGAAAGAACCGGCTGGAGAAGATCTTCCCGGTCTGCACCCCCGGGGCCAGCGATACCGCACGTTTCGACGAGGTCCTGGAACTGCTGCACCTCGGCGGCCGCTCGCTGCCGCACGCGGTGCTGATGATGATTCCCGAGGCCTGGGAACGCAACGAGAACATGGACGCCGAACGCCGCGCGTTCTACGAGTACCACTCGATGCTGATGGAGCCGTGGGACGGCCCCGCG
>JABFXT010000026.1 GCA_013361595.1 Nocardia sp.
CCGGCATCCGCGCCCGGCCCACAGCACCGTGAACCGGGCGGTGCCGTCGGGACGGGGTGGTCAGGGCAGCGTCGCGATATCGAACAGATTTCCCTCCGGGTCGGCGAGGGTTGTCCATTTCATGCCGTATTCACCGAAGTCGCCGATATGTTCCGCGCCGAGGGCGAGCGCGCGTTCGATGTCGGCGGGCAGATCGGTGGCGAGCAGATCCAGGTGGATCGAATTCTTACCCGGTGTCCGTTCGGGCACCTTCACGAACTTCACGGCCGACCGTCGCGAAGAACTCGGTGGCTTCCGGGTCCACCGGGTGGCCGAGCAGTCGCGCGTAGAAATCCGCGAGTCCGGCGGCGTTGTTGCAGTCGTAGGTCGTACACGCGATGTTCAGTCCCACGGAGTGCTCCTTCCAGATGTTCCACACGGGTTGCGGAGGCCGCAGCGAAGGCGCGGGTGGATATCGCACCGGGGTGGGCTCCTGCGTTGTCGGTGCACGCACCGACATTCGTGTTCAGGCGAGGACGAACGAGAGCAGTACCGGGGTCTGGTGCTCACCACGCCACCAGGACCAGCCGAGCCATACGCCGGGAACGACCTCCCGGATCTCGTCGTAGATCTGCGGGGTGATCGTGGGTGTGTAGTCCAGCACCCAGGCCTGCTCACCGTCGACGCGGGAAGGGGCCGAATAGACCTTCGCCGGCCAGCCCTCGATATCCGCGCCGGTGACCCGGTTCGTCAGTCGTCCACCGTCGGGCCCGGTGAAGAAGGTCTTTCCGAGCCAGAACGTGGGCGCGACGGTTTCGACGGGTGAGGTCGAGGTCACCCAGCCGTTCTTCACCCCGGACGGCATCGTGCCCGCCCGGGCGGCGTGGTAGATCTGGACCTGCTGGTTGTCGGTGCAATTCCAGCGCAACGAATCGATGGTGACCCCCGGTGCGGCGGGGTCGACGATACAGCCGTTGCCGTGGTCGGCCGCCGCTTCGGGATCGGCTTCGGCGGCAGCCGCGCGGAAAATGCCGGACACCATCACGAGCGCACCCAGCAAATATCCCTTGGACACAGTCAACTCCAGTAGAAATAAGGAATTTCGGCTCGGCGCGAGTGCGTCGGCGAACTAGATCCTAGGCGAGCACGGGCGCGGCGGAATCCGCGAACGAGGCGGTCTAGGCTGAATTGTGACCCGTCCGTAGAGAGGAATCCCGTGCAGCCCGATGGTCAGTTCGATATGCAGCAGTTGCTCCAGCAGGCCCAGCAGATGCAGGAGCAGGTGATGGCGGCGCAGGCCGAGATCGCCGCGGCCGAAGTGGACGGTCAGGCCGGTAACGGTCTGGTCCAGGTGACGATCAAGGCGACCGGTGAGGTGCTGTCGCTGACGATCGATCCGAAAGCTGTGGATCCGGAGGATGTGGAAACCCTGCAGGATCTGGTGATCGGCGCGGTCAACAACGCCATGGCCAACGCTCAGCAGTTGGCGGCCGAACGGCTCGGACCACTGGCCGGCGGCGGCGCACCGGGTCTGCCCGGCTTCTGATCGCGCCGGGGTAACGCGGTGTACGAGGGTCCGGTTCAGGATCTCATCGACGAACTCGGAAAACTACCGGGTGTCGGCCCCAAGAGCGCCCAGCGGATCGCGTTCCACCTGCTCGGAGTGGAGCCGCCGGAAATCGACCGGCTCCAGGCGGTGTTGCAGAAGATCCGTGACGGCGTGCGATTCTGCGCGCAGTGCGGCACGGTCGCCGACGGCGAACTGTGCCGGATCTGTGCCGATCCGCGCCGCGACCGCAGCATGATCTGTGTGGTCGAGGAACCGAAAGACGTTCCGGCCATCGAGCGGACCCGGGAGTTCCGGGGCCGATACCACGTGCTGGGCGGCGCGCTCGACCCGCTGAGCGGGGTGGGACCGGAACAACTGCGTATCCGGGAACTGCTGACCCGGATCGGCAGCCAGGACGACGGAGTGGATGTCACCGAGGTGATCATCGCGACGGATCCGAACACCGAGGGTGAGGCCACCGCGACCTACCTGGTGCGGATGCTGCGCGATTTCCCCGGCCTCACCGTCACCCGCCTGGCGTCGGGCCTGCCTATGGGCGGTGACCTGGAGTTCGCCGACGAACTGACCCTGGGCCGGGCATTCTCCGGCCGTCGCGCACTGTGACGGCCGGGGCCCCCGGGCCCGCCGTGGCCCTCACAACTCCAGCCGTTCCCAGGGCAGCTGGTCGACCCGGGCCCGGTCCCGGCGGGTCCAATCCCAGATGAGGTCCGCGACAGCGTCGGGCCCGGTGACCCGCGCGGTGAAATGCCGGTCGGGGCCACCGTCGCGGAACTCGACCGTGTAGTCCTCGGCGGATTCCCGGTAGGTCTGGATATAGACCTCCGGGGCCCGCTCCACGATCAGATACGGGTTCGGGTCCGCCAGCTCACGCACCCAGAATCGGGCGAGCGCCGCTGTCAGATAAGGGAATTCGCCCGCCCCGCCGTGTGTCACGGTGACCGGGATCTGTCCGGCCGGATCGATCAACCAGGTCAGCTGCGGGTCGTATACCGCGTAATCGCGTGGTGTGGCCAGCTCGAACAGCAGTTCACGAACGAAGCCGATGGCGTCGTAGGGGCTCGGTACCTGGAGCACCGTCCCGGTCGCCGCGCCGCCCAGCGGCGAGACGCTCAGGAAGTTATCGGATTCGGGCAGTTCGGCATTGCGCGCGGTCAACTCCGCCGCCAGCTCCGTGACAGCGGCCGCTTCCGGCTGCCCCTGCTGAGATGTGAGATACGTGTCGACCTCCGCGGGCGTGGAGGCGACACCGGACGGCAGCAGCACATGGTCGTAACTCACCCGGGGGAGTCTATGCGCCGCCACCACCGCCCCCCACGGCTCGGGCCGCCCATCGAGAGAACAACAGACCGAGCGGCCTGCCCACGCACCAAAGCTCCCGCCCGCCGAGGGCCCCGGCATCAGCCCCTGAAAACACCGCTCCCGAGCCGACCCTGCTACGTAACCCGTATGTTTCGAGTTTTACGAGACACCTCAAAGGGTTGAGGCCCGTCTCG
>JABFXT010000275.1 GCA_013361595.1 Nocardia sp.
GGTCCGGCCGGTCGCCGGTGTCGTGAGTTCCACCTACGGCAGCCGCTGGGGCGCCATGCACTACGGTGTCGACTTCGCCGATACACTCGGCGCGCCGATTCATTCGGTGGCCTCCGGCACCGTGATCGAAGCCGGTCCGGCGTCGGGATTCGGAATGTGGGTCCGGGTGCAGCACGATGACGGGACCATCGGCGTCTACGGGCACGTCAACGATATCTACGTCAGCGAGGGACAGCGGGTGAACGCGGGTGATGTGATCGCCACCGTCGGCAACCGCGGCCAGTCCACCGGCCCCCATCTGCATCTGGAGATCTGGGACCAGGGTGGTAACAAGATCGATCCGATGCCTTGGATGTTGTCGAAGGGGGTGCCACTGGAGTGGGGACCCTCGCACTGAGATCGACAGAATCGCTCGACCGTCCGATGCTTGCCACCCCTACCGGGTTACAGGCGGAACTGCGAACCCCCGGCGTGACCGAACTGGCGGATATCTTCGAACCCGATTCGATCCACGGCCGCGTGTACGCGGCCCTGGTCCATCGGCCGCGCTCGGGACTCGCCGATATCGCGCGGCATACCGGGTTGTCCGAGAACGAGGTCGGGAACGCGCTCGACGAACTGTGCGGATTGCGCGCGGTCATCCGGCTCGCCGACCCGGACGGCACCCCGCGCTGGGACGCGCACGCGCCGGAATCGCTCTCCGAAGCCGAGGCCCGGCGGCGCCGCCAGGAGATCAGCACCATGCACGCCGCCGCGGCGCGGCTCAGCGAGACCTTCCGTTCCGTTCGGCGCTCGCAGGGCTGGAACGGCGTGATCTCCCCGGTGTTCGAACGTGCCGAACTGCTCGCCGATTTCGAAGCACTGCACGCGAACGCGGATACGTCGGTGAAGATGGTCGAGCGCAGCCCGCATCTGAGTGACCCCGAGCGCGACACCCGCATCGCCGAGCTCAAGCAGGCCCGGATGGCCGAGGGGGTGCGCTATCGGATCCTGTACCAGGACACGATCTACCAGGACGCGGACCGCCTGCGGCACACCCTGGCCACCAACGCCCGTGGCGCGCAGGCGCGCACCCTGCCCGATCCGCCGTTCAAACTCATCATCGCCGACGACGAGCGCGCCAGCCTGGTGCTGCACACCGACGAACGCCGTCCCGATCCGATGGCGTTGCGGATCAACGGGTCACCACTACTGGATATGTTGATCCGTAGCTTCGACGTGTTGTGGACGCTGTCCGCGCCGATCTCGGTGCAACCGGAAGCCGACGAACTCGACGAACGCGATCGCGCGATCCTCACCATGATGGGGATGGGCGCGACCGACGATACGATCGCCCGCCGGCTGGGTATGTCCCGGCGTACCGTGGTCCGCCGCACCGCCCGGCTGCTGGAAAGGCTCGGCGCCAGCACCCGGTTCCAGGCCGGAGTACAGGCGATCCGGCGCGGCTGGCTGTGAAGCGGGCCGCCCGCCGGATGCCGCCGACCACACCGGCCGACCGGGGGTAGCCGGCGCCGATCCGCGGTGCGATCCCGGGAACCCTCGGCGGCTCCCGGGCGGCTCGTTCCCCGGCCAGCGGGCGGGGGCACTCCCGAATATGATGGCCACACCGCGCCGGCCCGATCGATATGCCCTTCCGCCCCCAGGGCACGCATGAGGCCGGGTTCCGGCTCGATGCGAGAGGTGAACGCACCCGAATGCAAACTGCCCGCCGTCCTTTCAGTGTTACCCGACGGCGCCGTTCGGGCAGTCCGCTGTTCGCACAGCTGCTGACAGCCGCGGTCGAATCCGCGGCCGCCGAGGTGGCGATCCGGTTCAATCCGACAGGCCGGCCCGGCGACCAGCGGGAGATGACCTACCGGGAACTCGACGAAGCCTCCTCACAGCTCGCCCGGGAACTGATCGAACGCGGAATCGGACCCGGTGACGTGGTGGCGATCGGGCTCGCGCGCAGCCCCGAATCGGTACTGGCGGTGTGGGCGATCGCGAAAACCGGCGCCGCGCACCTGCCGGTGGACCCGGCGCTCCCCGGCGATCGCATCGACCGGATCGCCACCGGTTCCGGTGCGGCCCTCGGCCTGACCACCTCCCGGCACCGATCCGCGCTCGGCCGGTCGCTGTACTGGATGGAATTGGACGATCCGGTGCAGTCGGACCGGATCGCGCGGCGGCCCCGCCACCCCATCTCCTATGCCGACCGGGTCCGGATGCTCGACGAGCGCCATCCCGCCTATATCGCGTACACCTCGTGCCCCGCCGGCGATCCGGTCGCAGTGGTGGTACCGCACAGCGGGCTGGCACCGGTGGTCGCGGCGGCCACGGACCTCTACGGGATCACCAGCGATTCCCGGGTGACGCATATGTGTTCCCCGAACACCGACGTCTCCGTGCTGGAACTACTGCTGACCTTCACCAACGGCGCGACATTGGTGATCGTCCCCGCCGGGGTACTCGGTGGGCGGGATATCACCGAGCTGCTGGCCAGGGAGCGGGTGACCCATATGATCACCACCCCGGCCGCGCTGGAAGCCGTCGATCCGGCGGGGCTCACCGAACTGCAGAGTGTGGCGGCGATCGCCGAAGAGTTCGACCCGGAGCTGGTTCGCCGCTGGGCGCACGGGCGCGGCGTCTTCATCTCCTACGGTTCCACCGAGACCACCGTCCTCGCGACCGGAAACGGCACGATGAACCCGGGGGAGACGCTCACCGTCGGAACCGCGCTGCACGGGTTCGGTGCCTTCGTGCTCGATACCCGGTTGCGGCCGGTGCCGCCGGGTACCGCCGGTGAGCTCTACCTGTCCGGCCCGGCGCTGGCACACGGCTACCTCGACCGGCCCGGTCTCACGGCACAGTGTTTCGTGGCTTCGCCGTTCGGCGCCGACCCGGCCGGGCCGGACGCCCGGATGTACCGGACCGGCGCGCTGGTACGCCGGATCCGGACATCGCGCGGCGAAGAGCTCGCATATCTGGGCCGCGCCGATTCGCCGGTACCGTCACCCGGTATCGAAGCCGGCGAAATCGACAGTTCGCG
>JABFXT010000555.1 GCA_013361595.1 Nocardia sp.
GCTGTTCCAGCGCCTGTACCGCGTGCCGGTACGGGTACGGGATGTTCGGGAAATCGCTACCGAACATGATCCGGTCGCCGTGGTCGATCAACCGCTGCCGGTCGGCGACCGGGAACGGGACATCGGCCTCGGCGAAATCGGTGAACGCCATCGTGGTGTCGAGGCGCACGCCGGAATACCGGTCCGCCAGATCGAGGAAGTCGCGATACTCGGGCATGCCCATATGGGCCACGATCAGCGAAAGCCGCGGAAACCGACGCAGCACCTCGGCGACCGGCCCGGGACCGGTGAAAGCGCCGGGCGCCGGACCGGAACCGCAGTGGATCACGGTGGGCACGTCGGCGTCCTCGAGAATGCCCCAGACCTGGTCCAGCAGCGGATCGCGGGGGTCGTAGGCACCGACCTGAACATGCGATTTGAACACCCGGGCGCCCTCGTCCACCGCGGCCGCCACGTATCCGGCGGCGCTCGCTTCCGGAAAGAAAGTGGCAGTGTGCAGGCATTCCGGGACCTCGGCGGCGAACTTCGCCGTCCATTCGTTCAGCCAGGCCGCCATCTCCGGCCGGTGCGGATACACCAGTGCGGTGAAGGCACGGATACCGAAGCGGCGCAGCGTGTCCAGGCGTACCGATTCATCGGCGCGATAGGTGATCGGCCAGGGGCGGCCGGTGAGCGGCCCGACATCGTCGAAGTATGCCCACACTTTGCGCAACACCTGGTGCGGCATGAAATGGGTGTGCACATCGATCATTCCGGACAATCCGAGGCGCTGCCGGAAATCGGCCAGATACGCCTCGTCGGCCGGAACCTCGGTTACTCCGGGCGGGTTCACCTGCGCACCTCTCGATCGGTTCGGGCGGGACATCCGTTCACCGGGCGGCGGGTTCGCCGACCGGCTCCCCGGGATACAGGGTGCGGGCGTGATCGCCGATACGGGTGATCATCCGATCGAAGAACCGCACCGGGTCGGTGCCGACGACGATATCGGCGTTCGGTGGACGCCCCCACATCCCGGCCCAGTCGGCGACGGTGGCGCCCCGGGTGAGGGTGCCGGTGAGTTCGACGTCCACAGTGGCCGGCCGGGTGCGCGCCAGCGCCGGATCGAGTGCCACCGCCGCCGCGAACGGGTCGTGCATATGGGCCAGGTAGCCGAGGTCGTAGCTTTCGTGGAAATCGAAGTAGAAGCGGACCGCGTCGGTCAGGTATCTGATGATCGGATTGCTCGCTGTCGAGCGCGCCTCGGGCGGGTCCGCCGGCGAGACCGTCTCGCTCGGCCGGCTGTCCGCGCGTTCGGCCAGCCGGATCAGATGCGCGGGTCGCATCTCGATGGTTTCGGTGATGTCGAGAGCGCAGACGATGGGCCGGCGATCGGGCGGTGCGGCGGAGAACGCGTCGAACACGATCTTCGCGGCTTCGGGGTCGACGTGAATGTTCCATTCGTTGGTCGGGGTGGTGTTCCCGGGGTGATCGAACGCGCCGCCCATGATCACCAGCCGGCGCAGCAGCCGGGGGAGTTCGGGTTCCGCGCGCAGCGCGAGCGCGAGATTGGTGAGCGGGCCCGTGCACAACCCGAGCAACTCGCCGGGGTTGCGCCGGGCCAGATCCACCCACATCTGCGCGGCGCTGCGCGGGGAGATGCGCCGGGTGGGCGCCGGGAGTTCGGCATAACCGACCCCGTGCGGTCCGTGCGTGTCCTCCGTGGTGCGCAACGGGATCGCGAGCGGTTCGGCCGCACCGAGTGTCACCTCGATCTCCGGCGCCCGGGCCAGCTCGAGCCAGGCCAGATTGTTGATCGCGACCTGATCCGCGGGCACATATCCCGCGGTCGAGGCGATACCGGCTATCTCGGCGTCCGGGCTGGCGAGTAGATAGAGCAGCGCGAGCGAGTCGTCCACGCCCGTGTCCACGTCCAGGATGATCCGCTGCCGCACCCCCTGACCCTAGCGGGGTCCGGGACGGGGGATCCGGCGCGGGTCGTGTCACGTGACGCATTTCGGCCGGTCGCCCGGAAATGTCCGGTGCCGGACGATTCCGGATCAGTCGCGGGTGGGCCAGTAGGTATCGGTCGCGGGGCGGCGGGCCATCGACGCGGTACCACCCACCTCGGTCAGGCCCAGGTGGAACAGCATGCCCACGGTCAACAGGCTGACTCCGACGATCAGCGGAGTCAGCAACTGCGCGGCTCCGGCGCCCGACGGTGCCATATCGTGCTGCGTCCCCAGGTGCATGGCGTACATGCCGGTGTAGTGCATACCGGCCACGGCCACGCCCATCACCAGCGCGGCGCCGACAGTGGCCAGGGTGCCGCGGACATTGAGGGTGAACCAGAGCGCCGCGGTCGCGGCGATCACCGCGATCACCAGCGACAACGCCACTGTCGACCATTCGTAACCGATTTCGACGTCGGTCTTCATGGCGTACATACCGGCATAGTGCATGGCGCCCACGCCGATACCGGTGACCACGCCGCCGATCAGCAGTCCCTGGGCGCCCATCCGGCGCTGCTGAGCCAGGCACAGGCCGAGCCAGACCACCACCATCGCGATGATCGCGCTGACGAGGGTCACGGGTACGTCGTATTTGATGGCCGCGCCGTTGATCCGGAAGCCGAGCATGGCGATGAAATGCATGACCCAGATCCCGGTGCCGCCGATGGCGACCGAGGCGGCGATGAGCCAGCCGTCGAACGGTGATCCACTGCGTACGCGGCTCATGCACCGTAGTCCGAGCAACGATCCGGTGAACGACATGACGTACGCGACCACGGGGGTGAGCCAGCCATGGCTGAAGTGGTCGATCTCCACCGGAGTACCTCCTCGCTCGGACGGAATACCGTTCCTGCCACAGCGGAACGCGAGCATTCCAAATTTGTGAACGTGCAGGAGGTGAATTTAGAGGACCTAAGTCATAAAAAACAAGGGCCGTAAAAATGACATCGGCGCACCTGTGACACGGAAATCGTGCGGCGCCCGATCGGTCGCCTGATTATGACATGGGACACAGTACCCGAAGTCCTGCTATCGACC
>JABFXT010000359.1 GCA_013361595.1 Nocardia sp.
GCCCGCAGCGCGGGCAGCCTGTTCGCGGCCGGCGGCGTGTGTCAGACCGTGGTCGAACTCGATCGCGCCGTCCTGTTCATCACCGCCGCCGGCGGGAACGCCTGCCTCGCGCTGCTGGCCGGTGAATCCGCGAATATGGGCATGGTGGCCTTCGAGATGAACCGAACCGTGCAGCGGGTCGGCAGCCATCTGGCCGTCGACTCGCGCCCGCAGCGCAGCGGTGCGAGACAGCCGTGACCGGACCGCGCGAACCCTGGGCGGAAGAGGAGGCGGGTCCGGTCGCCCGGCTCTATGCGATGACCGGCGGCCGCGGGCGCACCGCGCGAACCGAACTCACGCTGGACACCATGGTGGTCGATGTGGGCGCCGGATTCGCGCCGCGCCGTACCGAACCCGAGTACATCGACATCATCCGGTTCTGCCGGGTACCGCAATCGGTGGCGGAGGTGTCGGCACAGTGCCGGATCCCGCTCGCGATGACCAAGGTCCTCGTCGGTGATCTCATCGACGACGGCCGGCTGGCCGTCCGCGCTCCGATCGAGACCACCGATGTCACATCCGATCTCGGTTTGTTGCAGACCATCGCGAACAGTCTGCGGGGCGGCCGCGACCGAGTCACTTGATCGAACCGGCCCTGGTAACCGGGACTTTTCACGCGAGTCGTGCCGACCACCCGGACCGGTCTCCGGGCTGTTTGTAGCAACAGTCACACCCATACCCCCCAGTCCATACGGTGAGACCGGTCTCCGGTTTGTGCCCAGCTTTCGCTATGGTCTGGACGAAAGCTGATGCATTGCCGGGCAATGGCAATGCCGAGAACATTGGGTGATGCGCCGGTCACCACATGTCGGACTGGCGCATGCCCGGGAACGGGTTGATCTATCGTGGCTGTTCGGCGGCTTCTGCCCGAATCACTGGTCAGAGCATTCCGGTCCGGCAGAGACGCGACTCGCGGTCGGATGGGCATCCGCGCCCGGCTGCTCTCCATCGTGCTGATCACCAGTGTCACCCTCGTGGTCGTGGGCGTCGGGGCCGCCGGGTATCTGGTCCAGGCCAGTGTGACCTCCACGGTGTGGGCCAATCTGATCAGCGGCACCACCACACCGGTGATCTCGATGGTGCAGTCCTTCGAGGAGGAACGCCGGCTGTCGCTGCTGTATCTGGCGGGCGATCCGGATGCGGCGAACAGCCTGATCGACGCCCGGAAGCGGTCCGATATCGCGCTGGCCGCCGTGATCGCCAAAGGTGAAGCGGCCCAGCGGCTGAACCCCGACGGCTCGGCCGCCGAGCTGGAAACCTTCCGTCCGCTCTACAACCGGGTGCCCGGTGTGCGCACCGCGATCGACGCGCGGGCCATGCCCCATACCGAGGCGTTCGGGTTCTTCAGCACCGTGGTCGGCACCATCTTCAAGGCGTCGATGGTGGCGGCCCGGGTGGCGCCCGACGCCGGGCTCGGTATCGCGCTCGGTTACGGCGTCGAACCGTTGCGGGCCGCCGAAGCGCTGTCCCAGGCCGATACCCTCGGCGCTGTCGCCCTCACCCGGGGTGAGCTGACCCATGAGCAGCTCTTCGAATTCACCCGGTACACCGGTGAAGTCCGTTCACAGGTGGCCTATTCGGCGACGGTACTCACCGGACCGCGGCTCGCCCAGCTCCGGGCCATCACGGATTCACCGGACTGGCACCAGGTGATCGCCATGCAGGACGCGGTGGTGCTGCGCGGGCCCGTGATCGCCGCGGCGACCGACGGCACCACCGGAACCGAGGGCGAGGGCGAGGACGAGCAGTCCGCGGAAGCGGAGGCGCCACCGTTGCCGATGACCGTGCCCGCCTGGCAGGAGGCCTCCGTCCGGGTCACCGGGGCCCTACTGAGCCTGTGGGAGAGCCAGAGCCGCGATGCGCACGCCATCGCGCGCGCGGAGGGCACCGATACCGCCGGGATATCGCTGGTCGGTGGCATCGTGGTGCTGATCGTCACGGCGGTCGCGCTGCTGGCCGCGCTCATCGGCGCGAACCGGTTCATCGCGCGGATGCGCCGGCTCCGCGACGACACGCTGGAACTGGCCGATCATCGCCTCCCCGATCTCATGCGGCGTCTCGACAGCGGCGCCGAGATCGATACCACCGCCGAGGTGGCGCACCTGGACTTCGGCACCGACGAACTCGGCGAGGTGGCCGACGCGTTCAACCGCGCCCAGGTCGCCGCGGTCTCGGCGGCGGTGGCCGAGGCCAAGACCCGAGCCGGTTTCCGGACGGTGTTCCTCAATATCGCCCATCGCAATCAGCTCGCCGTGCACCGCCAGCTCGCCCTGCTGGACCGGGCCGAACGCCGCGAGGAGAACGCCGACCAGCTCGAGCTGCTCTTCGAACTCGACCATCTGGCCACCCGCGCCCGGCGCCACGCCGAGAATCTGATCGTCCTCGGCGGTGAACAGCCGGGCCGGCGCTGGCGCAAACCGGTTCCGCTGTGGGATCTCATCCGGGGCGCGGGGGCGGAGAGCCAGGATTACACCCGGATCCACACCGGCCAGATCCCGGATCTGAGCATCGCCGGCGCGGCCACCGCCGACCTGATCCATCTGCTCGCCGAGCTGATGGAAAACGCCACGGCCTTCTCGCCGCCGGAGGCCCATGTCGAGGTTTCGGCCGCCGTCGTGGGCCGCGGGGTGGCGGTCGAGGTCGCCGACCGCGGACTGGGTATGACCGCGGACGAGATCACCGACCGCAACGAACTGCTCGCCCAGCCGCCGGATTTCGGTGTCGCGGCACTGACCGGGGAGACCCGCTTGGGCCTGTTCGTGGTCGCTACGCTGGCATCCCGCCACGGTGTCTCGGTGCGGTTGGCGGAATCGGTCTACGGCGGGATCAAGGCGGTCGTGCTGATCCCCGCGACGCTCATCGAATCCCCGGACGCCACCGAGCCGCCCGCCGCGCCCGCGTACGCGGCGGTGGCGAGTCCCGCACCGGCCGACCCCACCGCCCCACCGGCCGACGGAGGCACCGCGCCGGCACGGTCCGCGCCG
>JABFXT010000115.1 GCA_013361595.1 Nocardia sp.
TCCGCCCACCGCGCCGGTACTCGAGGTAGGCGATCGCATGGCCGGCCACCGGATGGCCGGTCATGCCCAGGACCTCGATTTCTCGTCCGGCCGCGGCGAGAGCGGCGATCACCGCGGCCATCGGGTCGGCGCCCGCATGCTCGCTCCGGTGTTCCCGGCCGTCCACCACCAGCCCGACGGCGACCGAGGGGGCCGTATCCGGGCCGGTCACCCGCACATCCTTCAGCACGACATCCGGCGGTTCGACCGCGTCGACATAGGCCGCGTTGAACAGTGTCCGCAATTCGGCGGCGCTCACTTCACCGCCGGTACCGTCGGCATGGCCCTGTACCCGTCCAGCGAAATCGATCTGGAGGCGACGCGGCAGGTCCAGGCCGTGTTCGGTGGCCAGCAGATAGGCGATGCCGCCCTTACCGGACTGGGAGTTGACCCGGACCACCGCATCGTAGCTGCGGCCGATATCGGCGGGATCGATGGGCAGATACGGTACCCGCCATTCGATCTCGTTCTCGGCCCGGGCGGTCGCGGCGGCCCGGGCCCGGTGTTCGGCGAACCCCTTCTTGATCGCGTCCTGATGAGTACCGGAGAACGCGGTGTGCACCAGATCGCCCACGTAGGGGTGGCGGGAATGGACCGGCAGCCGGGTGCAG
Organism: Nocardia sp.; assembly: GCA_013361595.1. GTDB lineage: Bacteria > Actinomycetota > Actinomycetes > Mycobacteriales > Mycobacteriaceae > Nocardia. The sequence goes on from JABFXT010000115.1 coordinate 651, forward strand.
TACTCGACCGTGCGGCGGATCTCGTCGATATCGGAGAAATCGATCATCGGATCCACACCCTGGGCGTGCAGATTCAGTGCGAGTGTCGCGATATCGACGTTTCCGGTGCGTTCGCCGTTACCGAATACACAACCTTCCACCCGCTGCGCCCCGGCCAGCACCGCCAGTTCGGCACACGCGACGCCGGTCCCGCGATCGTTGTGTGGGTGCACCGACAGGATCACGCTGTCCCGGCGGGCGAGATTGCGGTGCATGTACTCGATCTGGTCGGCGTACACATTGGGGGTCGCTATCTCCACCGTGGCCGGCAGGTTCAGGGTCACCGGCCGCTGCGGTGTGGCCTGCCACAGCTCGGTGACGCTGTCGCAGATCTCGAGCACATAACCCGGCTCGGTCTGGTTGAACACCTCCGGGGAGAACTGGAATCGCACCCGGGGCAGGTCGGCGGTGAATTCCAGGACATCGCGGGCTCCGGCGAGGATCAGCTCCCGAACGGCCGCGGCGTCCTTGCCCAGGACAGTGTCCCGCCACATGGGCGCGGTCGCGGTGTAGAGGTGGATGACCACCTCGTTGTCCATCCCGCGTACCGAATCGACCGTGCGGGCGATCAGATCGCGGCGGGCGGGCGTGAACACGACCAGCGTCACATCCGGTGGGACCGAACCGGTATCGGCCAGCTTCCGGACGAAATCGAAATCGGCCTTGGACGCCGACGGGTAGCCGACCTCGATCTCCTTGTAGCCCATGGCCACGAGCATGGTGAAGAACCGCATCTTGCGGTCGGGGTCCATGGGTTCGGCGAGGGCCTGGTTACCGTCGCGCAGGTCCACCGGGACCCACAGCGGCGCCCGGTCGATCCGGGCCTGCGGCCAGTGCCGTTCGGTGACGGGCACCTCCACCCGGTCGTGGATGGCGCGATACCGGCGCGAGGGCAGCTGCGAATACCGCTGCCGGTACCAACGCGGCGCATCGCCGGGAACCGGTCCGGCGGGGGTGTCGATGGTGGGATGGGTCTGCGTGGCCATGGGGGTTTCCCGGACTTCCTGTGCGTTCGGCCGTCTCCGTGACGGTGATCGGCCGACGACAACCCCACGGCGGGGCGGCCGATCGTTCAGGCCCCGCCGTGGCGGTCGAGGAGAAGCTCCGGGTGCGACATATGGCAGACTGTACACGACTCCTCAGACAAGTAGTGAGGTTCGGAATTGGTTTCCCAGGTGAGAAGGTCTCCGCTGGCCGAGCAGACGGCCGAACTGTTGCTGGCACGGATCCGCGGCGGCGAATGGCCGCTCGGCCACCGACTCCCCGGTGAGACCACGCTGGCCGCCCAGCTCGGCGTGGGACGTTCGACGCTGCGGGAGGCGATTCGCGAGCTCGCGGGCCGCGGGGTGCTGAGCAGCCGGCAGGGCGCCGGGGTGTTCGTCACAGCCCTGGACATCACCGAGGACTGGGATATCGTCGTCCGGCGCGCGAGTATCGCCACGGTGATCGAGGCCCGGATGGCCATCGAGACCGAGGCCGCCGCCCTGGCGGCCCACCGCCGGACGCCCGCCGATCTGCGCACGATCCGCCGCACCCTGGCGGGCCGCGCGGTACCGGGACTTTCGGTGCCCGAGCACGTCGACGCCGATATGGCCTTCCATCGGGCGGTGATCGTGGCCGCGCACAACGACATCCTCATCCAGCTCTTCGATACATTCCTGCCCCGGCTGCGGATGGCCATGATCGATATGTTGCATATCCGCCCGCTACCCTCCGCGCCCGCCGACCACGCGGCGCACGAGCGGCTCGCCGCCGCCATCGCCGCGCGCGATCCCGACGCCGCGGCCGCACTCAGCCGTGATCATCTACGCACCATCAAGGAGTCCTTCTCGTGAACGCCCCCGTTCTGGAACTGACCGACGTCACCTTCCGTCGCGACGGCAACCAGATCATCGACGGCATCTCGCTGACGGTGCGGGCCGGTGAACACTGGGCCCTGCTCGGTCCGAACGGCGCCGGCAAGAGCACCCTGCTGGGTTTCTGCGGCGCCGTCACGCATCCGACCACCGGTACCGTCCGGGTACTGGGTGAACAGCTGGGCCGCGTCGAGTTGCAGAAACTGCGACGATCGATCGGGCATGTCGACCCCCGCCATCCCCTGCGCTCGCCGCTGCGCGTACACGATGTCGTGCTGACCGGACTCACCGGCACAGTGGACACACCGATGCGCTGGACCCCGGCCCCCGATCAGATCGATGCCGCGACGGCCGCGCTCGACGCCGTGGGTATGGCCGCGAAGGCGGACCGGAGCTGGTTCTCCCTCTCCCAGGGCGAACGCGGGCGGACCCTGATCGCCCGAGCGCTGATCACCGCCCCCCGCCTGCTGTTGCTCGACGAACCGACCACCGGCCTGGATGTGGCCGCGCGCGAACAGTTGCTGCACACGATCGATTCGCTGGACCGGACCCATCCCGAGCTCGCCTCGGTACTGGTGACCCATCACCTGGAGGAGCTACCCACCACGACCGGCCACGCGTTACTGATCGCGAACGGCCGTACGGTCGCCGCGGGACCCGCCGCCGAAACCATCACCACCGCATACATTTCCGCCGCATTCGATCATCCGGTACACGTCACCCGGGAGGCCGGTCGCTGGTCGGCCCGCTCCCCGCTGGCCCAACCGGCCTGATCCACACTAGAATCAACAGCCCGCGACCTGGCGCTCCGCCGTTTTAGATACACGAAACATTGTGTGTACCATAACGTGGTGACCACCGTCAGCCGCACCTCCAGACCGCCCGGCCGCCCGGCCTCGGCCACTCGCGAAGAAGTCGTGGCCCTGGCCCGACAGGCCTTTCTGGCCGGCGAGCGGGTCGATGTCCAGGCGATAGCCGCCCAGCTCAAACTGAGCCGGGCCTCCATCTATCGCTGGTTCGGCTCCCGCGACGGCGTCCTCGGCGCCGTACTGGCCGGGGAATTCGAATCCCTCATCGAACGCGCGGACGCCCGCCGCCGCGACGCCGGCGCTCGGCGCATCCTCAGCGTTCTCGACCGGGTCAACCGCTGGATGGCCGGGAACGAGCCGTTCCGCCAGTACTTCGAGAACGAACCGCTGGCCGGCCTGCGCATCCTCACCTCGAGCGACGGCCCGGTCCAGCCGCGCATCCTCGTGGCGGTGGAAGGTCTCATCACCCGAGCCGAGGAACAGGACGGCTACGCGCCCCAGCTGGAACGCTCCCTGCTCGCCTATTCGATGGTGCGGCTGGGCGAAGCCTTCCTGTACCAGGACAACGTGACCGGCCTGCGCGGCGATGTGGACCGGCTGCACCAGGTACAGGCGGCGCTGCTGGGTATCGATCTGATCGAGGACTGAGCGGCGCGATGGATCCCGGAACCGCACCGGCGGCAACCGCGGGGCTGGTACTCGCCGCGGGCGTCGGCCGACGTTTCGGAAAACCCAAGGCAGACGTGCTGTTCGAGGGTGAGCGGCTGGTCGACCGCGCGGTGCGGTTGCTACGTGACGGCGGATGCGCCCGGGTGATCGTGGTGTCCGGCGCGGTGGAACTGCGGGTACCCGGTGCGACGGTGGTGCACAATCCGCGATGGGCGACCGGGATGGGATCGTCGCTGACCACCGGGCTGGCGGCGGTGCACGAGAACGCGGCCGTGGTCGTCCCGGTCGATATGCCGTGGCTCGGCGCCGAGGCGGTCCGCCGGCTCCACGGCTGTGGTGCCCGCCTCGCGATCGCCACCTACGACGGCCGGCCCGGGCATCCGGTACTGCTCGGCGCCGAATACTTCCCCGCGGTGGCCGCCACGGCGATCGGCGATATCGGCGCCCGGAAATTCCTGGCCGCGAACCCCGAACTGGTTCAGCGGGTCCCGTGCGACGGGACCGGCTCGCCCGAGGATGTCGACACCCCGCGGGATCTGCTGCGGTGATCACCGGCCCGCCCGGCGGCGGGGTCACCGAATTCACGGAGTCCCGGCGCGGCGGCATGGATCGGCCGCTGGGTGGCCGAGAGTGAATCCGCCGTGCCACCGTGGCGCAATGCCACGATCTCCGCGCCGATGGCCAGTGCCGTCTCCTCCGGTGTCCGGCCGCCGAGCTGCAGTCCGATCGGGGAACGCAGCCGGGCCAGTTGATCTTCGCCGATACCCGCTTCGCGCAACCGGGCCCGCCGTTCGGCGTCCGCGCGGCGTGAACCCATGGCGCCGATATAGGCGACCGGCCGGCGCAGCGCCTCCACCAGCACCGGTATATCGAATTTCGGGTCGTGGGTGAGAACGCACAGAACGGTCCGCGAATCCAGCGGGGTCTCGCGGAGATAGCGGTCCGGCCAGTCGGTGACCACCTGGTCGGCCTCCGGCAGCCGAGCCCGGTCCGCGAAGGCCGGCCGGGCCTCGCAGACGGTGACGCGATACCCCAGCAATGCACCGACGCGGCAGAGCGCGGCCGCGAAGACATTCGCCCCGAACACGATCATGCGTGGCGGTGTGGTGAATACGGCGACGAAGATCTCGCGGGCCGAATCGCCGCAACCGATCACCCGCAGCGCGCTGAGCCCCTGGTGTAGCAGCGCCCGCGCCTGCTCCACCACCGGATCCGGCCAGGCCCCGTCGGCCGTGACCACGCGCCGGGATGTGACGGCCGCCATCGCGCCGGTGCCGAGATCACGCACCAGCGCCACCGGTTCGGCGGGATCCAGCGCGGCCTCGATCACCGGATATCGCGGAGTCCCGATCCGCTCCACCACGACCTCGACTTCGCCCCCGCAGGTCAGCCCGACCGCGAAGGCATCGGAATCGCTGTACCCGAAGGCCTGCCGGACGGGCACTCCCGAAGCCAGTACCTCCGTACACAATTCGTAGACCGCGCCTTCGACACATCCGCCCGACAGACTTCCGTACACCGCGCCCGCCCCGTCGACTGCCATTGCCGTCCCCGGCGGCAGCGGTGCGCTCCCCCGGACCGCGACAACGGTCGCCAGGGCATAGGCGACGCCTTCGGTATGCCATCGGACCAGGTGCGCGGCCAGGTCGCGCATATCCACCTCCGCACCGCTACGTTGCCGTAAAACCAGGGTCAACATGCGAGAATATCACTTCCGCAAAACGACATTTCAATTCTTAAAGAAGGCATATCCTGTATTGACACTGTCCGCACGCCGATGCTAAACAAGTGCTCAGCATCGGCGTGCCGACACCCCGGGCGCCCGAGTTCGCCGGTGCCCGTGACATCCCGCGAACGGAGGAACGGCCGGATGGGTCGAATCAGGCCGGCGCGCAGCGCCCCACACCACATCCCGACGCGACGGAGCCGACGATGAGCACCACCGAAAAACCGGCGGCCGTCGGTGCCCGGGTCCCCCGGATCGAGGATCTGCGCCTGCTGACCGGCGCCGGAACATTCGTCGACGACATCACCCGCCCCGCAATGGTGCACGCCTGCTTCGTCCGCAGTCCGCTGCCCCGTGCCCGGATCACCGCGATCGATACCGCCGAGGCATCCGCGCTCGAGGGCGTGGTCGCGGTGTACACCGCGGCCGATCTCAATCCCCGGGTCAGCGAGATCTCCTACGCGCTCGACACTCCCGGGTTCCCGGAGGTGCCGCGGCCGCCACTGGCCCAGGACGAAGTGCGCTTCGTCGGCGATCCGGTCGTCCTGGTGCTGGCGGCCGATCGCTATATCGCCGAGGATGCCGCCGAACTGGTCATCGTCGACTACGACCCACTCGAACCCGTCGTCGACTACGAGACCGCCGCCGCCGCGAACGAACTCGTCCACGCCGAGCACGCGGGTAATTCGGCCGGCGGCCTGGCCGGCCGGGCCCCCGCCGATCTGGCGCCGGTCATGGACGCGGCACCGCATGTCGTCCGCCAGACCATCCATCAGCAGGCCTACGCGCCGGTGCCGTTGGAAACCCGCGGCGTGGTCGCCGAATGGACCGCCTCCACCGGCGAGATGACGATCTGGATCTCCACCCAGTCGCCGCACGAGGTGCGCGGTTTCTGTTCGCGATTGCTCGGCATCGATGAACACCGGGTCCGGGTGATCGTGCGCGATACCGGCGGCGGCTTCGGGCAGAAGGTGGCACCGCAGCGCGAGGAGACCTGCGTGATGCTGGCGGCGCGCACGGTCCGGCACGCGGTGAAATGGATCGAGGACCGGCAGGAGAGCCTGATGGCGGCCGGGATGGCCCGTCACGAACACGGCGAGGTCGCCATGGCCTTCGACGAAGAAGGGCATATCCTCGCCGCGACCATCGACCACGTCCAGAACGTCGGGGCCTATCCGGTGCCCTCGCCGCTCACCTCCTCGATCGCGGTCGGCATGCTCTTTCCCGGGCCCTACCGGGTGCCGGAGGCCGGATTCAGCACGGCGTCCTATTATTCGAACACGGTGGGTCGCGTCGCCTATCGGGGTCCCTGGCAGTTCGAATCGGTGTCGCGAGAACTGCTGCTGGACAATGCCGCCCGGCAACTGGGCCTGGACCCGGTGGAGTTGCGCCGACGGAACATGCTCGGGCACGGCGAGATGCCGGTCGCCAACCCCAACGGGATGCCCTACTCCGACTGCTCGCCGCGCGAAACCTTCGAACAGGCGCTGCAGATCCTCGACTACGACGCCTTCCGGGCCGAACAGGCCGCGGCACGGGCCGAGGGCCGCTATCTCGGTGTCGGTACCTGCACCTACGTGGAGCCGACCACCGGCGCCACGCCCTTCCTCAGCACCGAGGGCGCGACCATCCGGATCGCCGCGACCGGCAAGGTCAATGTCTACCTCTCGGGGGGTTCGGCCGGTAACAGCCTGGAGACCACAGCGGTTCAGCTCACCGCCGACGCACTGGGTATCGATATCGCCGATGTGCAGACCATCCAGGGCGATACCGCCGTCGCCCCGCAGGGCGGCGGCACCAACGGCAGTCGCTCCGGTTCGATGGCGGCGGGCGCCATCCGGCAGACAGCGGGTGTGTTGCGCGAACGCATCATCGCCATCGCGGCGAAACAACTCGGTGTCGCCGTCGAGGACGTGGAGTTCGCGGCCGGTCGCGCCGGGGTCCCGGATTCGGAGAAATCCCTGTCGCTGGCCGAGATCGCCCAGATCGCCTACTACCAGACCGAATTGCTCCCGCCCGGAGTACCACCGGGACTCGAGGCCACCGGCCGGCATCGCGCCGATCAACTGATGATCTGGGCCAACGCCACCCATGTGTGCACCTGCGAGGTCGATATCGAAACCGGGCACGTCACCCTGCTGCGTTTCGTCGTCAGCGAGGACGTCGGGCCGATGATCAATCCGAATGTCGTGGAGGGCCAGATCTACGGTGGCACCGTCCAGGGGATCGGCGGCGCACTCTACGAACACCTCGCCTACGACGCCGACGGCAACCCGGTGGCCACCACGTTCCTGGACTATCTGCTGCCTACCGCGACCGAGGTGCCCGCGATCGAACTCGGCCATATCGAGACACCGAGCACCGGGCCCGGCGGGTTCAAGGGCGTCGGCGAGGGCGGCGCCATCGGTGCGACGCCGGCGGTTCTCAATGCCGTCGCCGACGCGCTGGCGCCGTTCGGCGTCGAAATAGACCGGCTTCCCCTCTCCCCCGCCCGCATCGTCTCGATGATCGAGGCGAGCGGCACACCGGAGGTCACCGCATGAAACCCGCCGCCTTCGAATATCACGCGCCCACCACGGCGGCGGAGGCCGTCACCCTGCTCGCCGATCTGGGCGACGAAGCCAAGATCATCGCGGGCGGCCAGAGCCTGGTGCCGATGCTGGCCCTGCGACTGGCTGTCTTCGACCATCTGGTCGATCTACGCAGGCTCGAGGAGCTGCGCGGCATCGAGAACCGTGGCGATGCGGTGTGGGTCGGCGCCGGTACCACGCACGCCACGGTCGGCCGGGACCCGGGGATCCGCCGCGATATCCCGCTGTTGCATCGCGCGACCCCGTTGATCGGCCATTTCCAGATCCGCAACCGCGGCACCATCGGCGGCGCGATAGCTCATGCCGACGCCGCCGGTGAGTACCCGGCCGTGGCACTCACCCTCGACGCGCAGTTGCACACCCTGTCCCCGCGCGGGCAGCGGACGATACCGGCCGCGGAGTACTTCACCGGGATGTGGAGCACCGCCATGGAATCCGACGAGCTCCTCACCGGAATCACTTTTCCGGTGTGGCGCGGGCGGACCGGTTTCGCCATCGAGGAATTCGCCCGCCGCGCGGGAGATTTCGCCATGGCCGGGGCGGTGGTCGCGGTACGGCTGGACGCCGATTCCCGGATCGAACGCGTCGCGGTGGGACTCATCGGGCTGGCGCCTACCCCGCTGCGGGCCGGGGTGATCGAAGCCGAACTGGTCGGCCGCCCGGTCGCCGGGATCGACGCCGCGGAAATCGGACGATCGGTGACAGCGGGCCTGAATTCGGTACCGGCCGATATCCACGGCTCGGCCGACTACCGGCGCCGGATCGGGGCGGTCATGGTCGCGCGGGCCTGGAGCCGCGCGGTAGAGGAGGCGAGCAATGACTGATATCGAGATCTCGGTGGTCGTCAACGGTGTGCGGCGCCGGGACCGGATCCCGCCCCGCCGCACCCTGGCCGACTATCTCCGGGAGACCTGCGGTCTCACCGGCACCCATCTGGGCTGCGAACACGGTGTCTGCGGAGCCTGTTCGGTACTGCTGGACGGTGCCGCGGTCCGCGCCTGCCTGGTCTTCGCCGTGCAGGCCGACGGTACCGAGGTGACGACGGTGGAGGGCCTGGCCGATCCCGACGGCACCCTTTCCCCTGTCCAGCAGGCCTTCCGCGATCATCACGGCCTGCAGTGCGGTTTCTGCACACCGGGTTTCGTCGTCTCCGCGACAGCTTTCCTGCAGGAGACCCCGGACCCCGGTGACGACGAGATCCGGGAAGCCCTGTCCGGCAATATCTGCCGCTGCACCGGCTACCAGGGCATCATCCGCGCCGTCCGCGACGCCGCCACCACGCTCCGTTCCGAAACACCCCCGAACCCGCAGGCCACCGCCGGCGCCGACGCCAAGGACCGCGTATGAAACTGGAGAACACCTTCCAGATCCCTGTCCCCGCCGAGGACGCCTGGCCCGTACTGCTGGATCTGGAGCGAATCGCCCCCTGCGTCCCCGGCGCTGTCCTCACCTCCCGGGACGGTGACGATTTCCACGGCAAGATCAAGGTCAAACTGGGTCCGGTGGGGCTCACCTACAACGGCATCATCAAGGTCGTCTCCCAGGACGCGGCCGCGAAGGTGGCGGTGCTCGAGGGCGGCGGCCGGGAAGCTCGCGGCAACGGCACCGCCAAAGCCGTGATCACCTGCCGACTGGTCGAATCCGGCGGCATCACCGATGTTTTCGTCGATACGGATCTGGCGATCACCGGCAAACCGGCCCAGTTCGGCCGCGGCGCCCTCGCCGATGTGGCGGGCAGTCTCATCGGCACCTTCGCCGACAATCTCGCGGCCGAGATCACCGCTGCCGCGCCCGGTGTCACCGAACCCGAACCGACTGCGGCGCAGTCCGGACCCGCGACAGTGACCCGGCTCGAGCCCCGCCCGGCCGCCGAGCCCATCGATCTCATGGCGGCGGCCGGGATCAGCGCCGAACGT
>JABFXT010000698.1 GCA_013361595.1 Nocardia sp.
ACGCGGCGACGTGGGTCAGGCGAACTGCTCGAGGTGGGGGGTGGTCCGGGGCTCGGTGGTGGGTGGGGTCCGGGGCTCGGCCGCGCGTTCCGGGAGCAGGCCGTGCCGTTCCAGCAGTGGATCGATACGTTCGCGCAACCAGCCCGCGTACTCGGGGGCGACGACCGCGCCGCGCCGGTACAGCTGCCGGTACCGGCGCAGCAGCGCCGGATGATGTTCGGCCAGCCAGCCCAGGAACCATCCCCTCGTGCTCCCGCGCAGGTGCAGCGGCAGGGCGACCGCCGACACCGCGCCCGCCCCGGCCAGTTCACCGAAGAGTTCGTCGAGCTGGGCCCGGCCGTCGGTGAGGTACGGGATCACCGGTGCCACCATGATGTTCACCGCGAATCCGGCGTCACTGCAGGCGCGTACCAGATCGAGCCGGGCCCGCGGGGACGGTGTGCCGGGTTCCAGGCCGTGGTGCAGTTCGGGTTCCAGCAGGGCCAGCGATATTCCGATGTGCACCGGCACCTCACGCGCGGCGAGCGTGAGCAGCGGCAGATCCCGGTGCAGCAGGGTGCCTTTGGTGAGAATGGAGAACGGCGTCCCGGAATCGGTGAGGGCGCGGATGATTCCGGGCATCAGCCGGTATCGGCCCTCTGCTCGCTGGTAGGGGTCGGTATTGGTGCCCAGCGCCACCTTCTCCCGATGCCAGGACCGGCGGGTGAGTTCCCGGCGCAGCACCGCGGCGATATTGGTCTTCACCACGATCTGGGTGTCGAAATCGGTTCCGGCGTCGAGATCCAGGTATTCGTGCGATCCGCGTGCGAAGCAGTACCGGCAGGCGTGTGAGCAGCCGCGCATCGGGTTGACCGTCCACCGGAACGGCAGGTTCGATTCGTCGGGGACCTTGTTCAGGGCGCTCTTACAGAGCACCTCGTGAAAGGTGATCCCGTCGAACTCGGGAGTCTGTACGGTGCGGGCGAACCCGGCCCGGTCGAGGCCGGGCAGCGCGCCGTCGTCGGCGTCCAGGGTTTGGTTCTGCCACCGCACCGGACCAGTCGAACACGCGTTCTAAGTGCTGTCAAGCAGTCGGCGTGAAATCGGGCAGGGGGGCGTGCGGATCGGCGAAGAACGCCACTAGATCTCGCACGGTCACGTCGATCGGGCGCGGCTGATACCCGAGTTCGCGCGTGGCCTTGCCGTGGTCCACCAGTGGCGCCGAGATCAGTGCGCCGAGCGCGGCCTTGGAGACGATATCGGTGCCGAGCCGCTTACCGATAGGTTCCATCACGGGAATGAGGCCCGAGACGAGCTTCGGCGAGATGGAGAATCGCGGTCCCTTCTTCCCGCCGTGCCGTGCGGCGGTCCGGCAGAGCTCCAGCATGGAGATCATCTCGCCGCCGATCAGATAGTTCTCCCCGGTCCGGCCGTGTTCGCCGGCCAGGAGCAGGCCGCGCGCCACATCGCGGACATCCACCAGGTCGAAGCCACCGTCGATCATGGCCGGAATACGGCCGCGCGCCGCATCGCGCAGCGAGCGATTGATCCGGGACAGCGGGGTCCCGTGGTCCGCCGGGCCGAAAACGCCGGTGGGATTGCAGATCACCGCGTCCAGGCCGGCTTCGACGACGGTGCGCAACTCGATCTCGCCCTGCCATTTGGAACGGTCGTAGACCGGCAGGCTCGCCTCGGTGGAGCGCAGGGTCGTCTCGTCGATACTGCCTCCACAGCTGTACTGGTCGAAGGCGTGGATCGAGCTGGCGTGCACGAACCGGCGGGCGCCGACGGCGTGTGCGGCCTCGGCGACCACCCGGACCCCCTCGGTGTTCACCCGCCAGGCCAGGTCGTGCTTGTCGGCGAGGGTGATCACCGCGACCAGGTGGTAGACGATCTCGGCACCGTCGAGGGCCGACCGCATGGATTCGGGGTCCAGGACGTCGGCGCTCACCCAGGTGATGTTCGCCGCGCCGGGCTGCCGCGGCGCCACCCGGTCGATGGCGACGATGTCGTCGCCGCGCTCGGCGAGCAGCGGGAGCAGATTCGTACCCAGGTAGCCGGCTGCGCCGGTCACTGCGACCTTCATGGAGACGAGAATATAGAACTCGTTCTAATTTGCAACATGTTCTAGTTTTGCCGCCTCGTTGTCTCTCGTGTGCGGCCGGTCGAGTGGGCTATATTCGGGCGGCAACCATTTGGTGCCGCAAGGGGTGTGCGTCGTTGCGGCATACGAGACGTTCCACGCGGTGGCCACGATGAAGTTCACGAAGAATGAGGGGGGAGCTCGATGAGTGATGTCTCGGTAGCAACCGAAGCCCTGCGCGCGTTCGGAATCACGAATTCCGGGATCGGAACCGAGATCGCGGCAGCGGGCAATATCGACGCCGTGGCCAATGTCGCCGCACTGACACCGGTTTTCGGTTTGATCGGTGCCGACTACCTGGCCATGTTCGCTGCCGCTCAGGTACTGCAGGCGCGCGATATCAACGTTCTCTCGGACAAGTACCGGAAGCTGTCGGACGCGGCCTTCTCTTCCGCGCTCGGCTACGACGTGACCGACGACGGCACGGCCGGTGTGCTCGGTGCTGCCGGGGGTGCGTTGTGAAGCCGCTCGACACCACAGCGTCGGCGGGCGTGATCGCGCCCGAACTCCACGCGGTGCCGACCACACCCGCACGTGTTCCGGAGACCGCGGCGCCGTCGGTGCAGCCGGACCCGGGCGCCGCCATCCAGGACGTACCGCTGGCCCAGCTGCCCGAGGGTGAGCAGCCGGTGGAAGCGCCGGAATTCGTACTTTCCCAGCGGATCTCCGATGACGGTCCCGCGGCGACGGGTATGCCCGGCGCGGGTCTGCCGGGACTGTCCGGCCCGGGCGGGGACGCGGCCGACGCGCAGGACATCCTGTCCGGAGCGGCCGATGCGGCCTCCGATCAGGCGAACCAGTTGCTCGGTGCCGTCAACCAGGCGGCGGCGCCGGTGGTGGCTACGGCCGAGGGCCTGCTCGTCCAGGCGTTGAACACCGCCGCCGGTGGTG
>JABFXT010000773.1 GCA_013361595.1 Nocardia sp.
AAGCCGCTCAGACCGAAGCCACGGCCGCCCGGATCCGGGCGGCGGCCGCATCGGGTGGGATATCGGCGATGAACGCCCCCATCGCCGATTCGGACCCGGCCAGATATTTGATCTTGTCCGCACCCCGCCTGATCGAGGTCAGTTGCAGATGCAGGCGGACGGTATCGCGGCCGGTATGGACCGGCGCCTGATGCCAGGCGGCGATATAGGGGGTCGGATCGTCGTAGAGGGCGTCGATCCCGCGCAGTAGCCGCGGATAGAGGGTCGACAGCTCATCTCGCTCGGCCTCGTCGGTGGCCGCGAGATCCGGGATCTGCCGATGTGGGAGCAGATGCACCTCGATCGGCCAGCGCGCCGCGAACGGAACGAACGCCGTCCATCGCTCCCCCGCCAGGACGACCCGGCCGCCCGCGCGTTCACTGTCCAGCACGCGCTGGAAGAGGTCCGGTCCGAGCCGGTCGACCGAATCGAGCAGCCGGGCCGTTCGCGGTGTCACGTACGGGTAGGCGTAGATCTGGCCGTGTGGATGCGGCAGCGTGACGCCGATGGCCTTGCCGCGATTCTCGAACGGGAACACCTGCTGCACCCCGGGCAGCGCGGACAGTTCCGCGGTGCGATCGGCCCAGGCCTCGATCACGGTGCGGGCGCGGCCGGTGCCGAGATCACCGAACGCCCCTTCGTGCGCCGGGCTGAAACACACCACCTCGCATCGTCCGACCGCCACACGTTCCCGGCCGAATCCGATCCCGGCGATATCGTCGAATCCGGCCGGTGCCGGTGGGTCGCCGGTCACCTCACCCGGCAGGGCCGGTCCGAAGGACGGCGACCGGTTCTCGAAGACCGCGACGTCGTACTGGTCGGGTATCTCGGAGGGATTGTCCGGGGTCTGCGGTGCGAGCGGGTCACGATCGGCCGGCGGTAACACGACCCGGGTCTGCCGGGCGGCCGCGATCGATACCCATTCGCCGGTGAGCACATCCTGGCGCATCACCGCGGTCGGCGGTCGGGGTTCCAGTCGGCGGGTATCGATCCGGCGTTCGGGGCCGAGCCGGGTGTCGGCGTCGTCGTAGTAGATGAGATCCCGGCCGTCGGCCAGTTTCGCGGTGCGCTTCACAATGCGGTCGGCCACCCGATCACGATAACCAGCCCGCGTGCGCCCATCGCCCATCCGCGGCCGGGCGGGTCAGCGGTGGCTGTGGTCGTTGCCGCATCCCGGACCGACGGGCGCTGTGCGGCGGCGTACCGGGCCCGGCGGCGGATCGGTGGACCGATCACCGATGGCCGGGTTATAGTCGATATGACCAAAAGAAATCGAGGAGGGCCGAGATGGGCTACGGAAACTGGGATCACAGCGCCTACCGCGCTGCGAAGGCCTACCGGGCGAGCCGGGGCATGGACGATTTCGGCTACACCGCGCACCTGCGCGATCAGCCCCACCACACCTGGAAGGTCCATCCGGACCTCGACCCCTTCGGCGTATCCGCGCGGGAGTGCCGGGATTCGGCCGATCACGGGAACTCGCTGCCGATCGCCGTACTCTTCGACGTCACCGGGTCCATGCGGCAGGTGCCGATGATCATGCAGGGCAAACTCGGAAAACTGCACGGCCTGCTGAAGGACAAGGGCTACGCCGACGATCCCCAGATCATGTTCGGCGGTATCGGCGACGCCGATACCGATCGGGCACCGCTACAGGTGGGCCAGTTCGAATCCGACAACCGCATGGACGAACAGCTGCGCAATATCCTCCTCGAGGGTGGTGGCGGCGGCCAGAAGTCCGAGAGCTACGAGCTGGCCGCCTATTTCATGGCCGAACACGTGGTGACCGACGCCTGGGAGAAGCGCGGTAAGAAGGGGTACCTGTTCCTGATCGGCGACGAACTCAACAAACCACGCCTGGTATCGCGTCATATCCGCGCCGTGATCGGCGATCACATCCGCACCGATATCGCGGTCGACTCGATATACCGGGAACTCGCACAACGCTGGCACGTGCACTACATCCTGCCGAACCAGTCGTCCTACTACGACGATCCGGAGATCGCGCAGCACTGGCACACCCTGCTGGGGCAGAACTTCCTGCGCCTCGACGACCCGGCGGCGGTCTGCGAACTGATCGCACTCACGATCGGATTGTCGGAGAACCGGGTCGATGTGCACACGGGCCTGGCCGACCTCCGCGATATCGGCTCGGTCGCCGAAGCCGAAACCGTCGGGCGAGCGCTGCGCGCGCAGGAGCCGAAGGCGCTGCCCGGTGGCACCCACTGAGCGGCGACGACCCGGTTCCGGAGTACCGGAGAATACGAACGGACCGCATCTGATCGTGGTGGATCTCGGGTTCGGTGACGCGGGCAAGGGCGCGACCGTCGACTGGCTGTGCTCCCCCGAAGCGGATCTGAACGTCGCGGCGGTGGTGCGGTTCAACGGCGGAGCGCAGGCCGCGCACAATGTGGTCGCGGGCGGTCGGCATCACACCTTCGCCCAGTTCGGGTCCGGCACCTTCGCCGAGGTGCCCACCCTGCTCTCCGAGCATGTGCTGGTGGAACCGCTGGCCCTGGCCGCGGAGGCCGAGCGGCTCACCCGGCTGGGTGTGGCGGACCCGCTGTCACTGCTGTCGGTGGACGGGCGGGCCCTGCTCGCCACCCCGATCCACATCGCGGCCAACCGGGCCCGCGAGGACGCCCGGGGAATCGGGCGGCACGGGTCGTGCGGGATGGGGATCGGGGAAACCGCCGCCTACGCTCTGCACCACGACGCGCCGCGGGTCGCGGACTGCCGCCGGCCCGCGGTGCTCCGGCGCAAACTGCGCACGCTCGCCACGCATTACCGCCCGCTGCTCGTACCGAGCGCGCACGACCACGAACCGGTCGACGCGCTGGTGGACGCCTACCGGGAATTCGGCGCGGCGGTGCGGATCACCGGCGCGGACGAACTGCGGCGGTTCGCGCGGCGGGGGCGGCTGGTGTTCGAGGGTGCGCAGGGCGTACTGCTCGACGAATGGCGCGGGTT
>JABFXT010000767.1 GCA_013361595.1 Nocardia sp.
GGTACTTGTCGGCCTGATTCGCGATACCGACCCGTTCCAGCAGTTCCATGGCGTGGCGGCGGGCCTCGTCCTTCTTGGCCCCCCGGACCTTCAACGGCGCGAGCATGACGTTTTCCACGATCGTCTTGTGCGCGAAGAGGTTGAACGACTGGAAAACCATGCCGACATCGGCCCGCAACGCGGCGAGGGCGCGACCCTCGGCGGGCAGCGGTACCCCGTCGACGCTGATCTCGCCGGAATCGATCGGTTCCAGCCGGTTGATGGTGCGGCAGAGCGTCGACTTCCCGGAGCCCGACGGGCCGAGCACGATCACGACCTGCCCGCGGGGCACCTCGAGATTGATATCGCGCAGCACGTGCAGGGCACCGAAGTGCTTGTCGACGGCGCGTAGGGTGATCATGGGCGGAGCGGTGGTGTCGCCGGCCGCCTCGGGCACGTCGGCGTCGGTGTCGGTCATGGGACTGACCTTAAGCCGATTTTTCTGTTTTGCGCGCCTTTCGGCGACACACCCCGACGCCACACCGAGCCGAAATTCGGGTTTAACCCGATGGTAATCCGCTGTAATCCGTTCGCTCGGCCACGATTTGCCGACCGTCGGCTCGGCGGAAGAGCGCCGAGGATTTTTCGGTGCGGGTTCGCCGTTGTGGGCTGGGCCACACTGCGGGTCCGCTTCGGGATCGGTGCGCGCGGGCCCGGCCGGGCAGACAGCGGCCGGAGGTGCGGATCTGCCGGAAAAGGCCCGGACCCCGGCCCGTACCCTGGACGCGTGGATTCGATCGGACAGGTAGCGCTCCCCACCGGGATCGAGCCGGTGGGTGCCCGCAGTTACGAGGTCCGCACCTTCGGTTGCCAGATGAACGTGCACGATTCCGAACGCTTGTCCGGCCTGCTCGAGGATGCGGGCTACCGGAAGGCCGCGCCGGGCGCGACGGCCGACCTGGTGGTCTTCAACACCTGCGCGGTGCGGGAGAACGCGGACAACAAGCTGTACGGCACGCTCGGCCATCTCGCCCCCGTCAAGGCATCGCGGCCCGGAATGCAGATCGCGGTCGGCGGCTGTCTCGCCCAGAAGGATCGCGATTCGGTGCTGAGCCGGGCGCCCTGGGTGGACGTGGTGTTCGGCACGCACAACATCGGATCGCTACCGGTGCTGCTCGAACGTGCCCGGCACAACGACGAGGCACAGGTCGAGATCCTGGAATCGCTCGAGGCGTTCCCCTCGAACCTGCCCGCGCGCCGCGAGTCGGCCTACGCGGGCTGGGTCTCGATCTCGGTCGGTTGCAACAACACCTGCACGTTCTGCATCGTGCCCGCGCTACGCGGCAAAGAAGTGGACCGGCGACCCGGCGATATCCTGGCCGAGGTCGGGGCCCTGGTCGATCAGGGCGTCCTGGAGGTGACGCTGCTCGGGCAGAACGTCAACGCCTACGGCGCCTCCTTCGCCGATCCCGAACAGCCCCGGGACCGGGGCGCCTTCGCGAAACTGCTGCGGGCCTGCGGTGGGATCGAAGGCCTGGAGCGGGTACGTTTCACCTCCCCGCACCCGGCCGAGTTCACCGACGATGTCATCGAGGCGATGGCCGAGACCCCCAACGTCTGCCCGCAGCTGCACATGCCGCTGCAGTCGGGTTCGGACCGCGTCCTGAAAGCCATGCGCCGGTCCTACCGGCAGGCGCGCTACCTCGGGATCATCGAGAAGGTCCGGGCGGCGATGCCGCAGGCCGCGATCACCACCGATATCATCGTCGGCTTCCCGGGGGAGACCGAGGAGGATTTCCAGCAGACCCTCGATGTGGTGCGTGCGGCGCGGTTCACCAGCGCTTTCACCTTCCAGTACTCACCGCGCCCGGGTACCCCGGCGGCGGATATGGCCGATCAGGTACCCAAGAAAGTGGTGCAGGAGCGCTACGACCGGCTGATCGCTCTGCAGGAAGAGGTCTGCCTGGAAGCCAACCACGCCCTGGTCGGTACCGAGGTCGAATTGCTGGTGGCCGACGGCGCGGGCAAGAAGAACGCCGCGACCGCCCGGATGAGCGGCCGGGCCCGGGACGGGCGGCTGGTGCATTTCCGGCCCGACGGGGCCACGGCGTCCATTCGCCCGGGCGACCTCGTCACCGTAGAGGTGACCGGCGCGGCACCCCATCACCTGGTGGCGGACGCCGGGATCCGCGACCACCGCCGGACCCGGGCCGGTGACGCGCACGAGGCCGGGACCACCCCGAAAACCGCTCCCGTCGGGGTGGGGCTGGGGCTGCCGCGGATCGGGGCGCCCGCACCGGAACCGGTCGCCTCGGGCTGTACCACCGGATGCGGGATATGAGCGACGGCGACGAAGAACGCGACGACGAGGGCCGCTCGCCGGAGAACGGCCGCGACGCGGTGCCGGACGCGACACCGGGGACCCCGGCCGCGCGAGACGAATCAGGCGAGGGAAACGAGGACGACGTGAATCCGGCCGACACCGAGCAGTTCGAAGAATTCCGGGAAGACCTCGACGCCGTGGAACGCCGGATCGCGGGCGAGATCGACCCCGGGGTGCGGGCCATGGTCGTGGCGGGTGCGGTATTCGCGCTGCTGGTTTCGCTGGTGCTGCCGCATGCCGGTGGTGCCCGTGGTTTCGATGTCCTGCTCGGATCCGAGGTCGCCACGGCCGAGCACATCGGGTTGCCCTCCCGGATCTTCGTCTGGTTCGTGCTGATCTTCGGGATCGGGTTCTCGCTGCTGGCTCTGATGACCCGGCGCTGGGTTCTGGCGTGGATCGCGGTGGCCGGGTCGGCGATCGCCAGCGCATTCGGGGTGTTCTCGATCTGGCACCGGCAGACACCGGGGCTGAACAATTATGTGGGCGCCGGACCGGGGATCGGGCTGATCGTGGGCACGCTCGCGATCATGGTGCTGACCTTCCACTGGGTGAAGGTCGTCTGGAGCCGGACCGCGCTGCAGTTGGCGGCCGAGGAACAACGGCGGATCGCCGCGGCCCGCGACGAGGAGCGGGCGCGGCGCGAGCGGTTCGGCGAGGACTGACCACGAACGGATCCGTCCGCCGCGGCCCGATGGGGCGGTGACGGACGGATCTGTGCAGGTGGGACCGATCAGAGGTTGCTGACCGCGCCCTCCGCCGCGTCGGCCCACTCCCGCCACTGCTGAGCCTGGGCGAGGGCCTTCTCCGCGTCCCGGGGCTTACCGGCGGCCGTGGCCTTCGCGGCCTGCTCCTCGAACTGGGCCACCCGCTCGCGGAACTGGGCCGCGCGGGCGAGGGCTTCCGGATCGGTTCGGCGCCACTGGGCGTCGGCGGCCTGCCGGACCCGCTTCTCCAGCGCGCGCAGCCGCCCTTCGAGATCGTGCATCCGCTCCCGCGGGACCTTGCCGATGGCATCCCAGCGTTCCTGTAGATCACGCAGTGCCGCCCGGGCGCCTTCCAGATCGGCGTCCGGATCGATGGCCGCTTCATAGCTGGTCAGCAGTTCTTCTTTGGCGACCGCGTTATCGGCGAACTCGGCGTCGCGTTCGTTCGCCGCGGCATTGCGCGCGGCGAAGAAGACATCCTGCGCGCTCTTGAACCGGCGCCACAGCGCCTCGTCGGCTTCCCGGGGCGCCCGGCCCGCGTTCTTCCATTCGACCAGCAGCTCGCGGAAGACCGCGGCGGTGGCCGGCCAATCGGTGGAACCGGACAGTTCCTCGGCCTGCACGCAGAGCTCTTCCTTACGGGTTTTGGCGGCTGCCCGTTCCCGGTCCAGTTCGGCGAAATGGGCACCCCGGCGGCGGTTGAAGGCCTCACGGGCCTTCGAGTACCGGCGCCAGAGGGCATCGTCCACCTTGCGGTCGACACCCCGGATGGTCTTCCACTCGTCGAGGATCTCGCGCAACCGGTCGCCCGCGGCCTTCCACTGGGTGGATTCGGCGGCGATCTGCTCGGCTTCGGCCGCGAGCGTCTCTTTGCGTTCGGTGTGCTCGTGCCGGGTGCGTTCCTTCTCTTCCTTGGCCTGGGCGGCGGCCTCGTCGGAATGTTCGGCGATCGCGCCCAGCCGGGCGGCCAGGCCGTCGATATCGCCGATGACCGCGGCCGTGGGCAGGGTCTCGGCGAGAGCGAGCGCGGCGGCCTTGGTCTTGCGGGCGTCGGTGCCGGCGGCGAGCCGGGCCTCGAGCAGCGCTACCTCGGTGGCCAGATCGTCGAACCGGCGGCCGAAATGCTCCAGCCCTTCGGCGGCGTTTCCGGCCTGCCAGGATCCGACGACGCGTTCGCCCTCGGCGGTCTTGACCCAGGCGGTGCCGTCCTCGTCCACCCGGCCCCACCGGCTGGGGTCGGTGGTGGTCGGCACCACCACCGGGTGCGGATGTTCGGAGGCCGGCCCGGACGTCTTCATCGCGGCCGGGGTCGGGTGCGCCTCGCCGGGTTTGGGACGGCTACCGGGCTTGGGAGCGCTGGACGGGCGACCGGGTTTTCCCGGGCCGGGTTTGGCGGTTCCGTTGCTGTGGGTCATTGCTCCTCGTCCCTGCCGCGCGTCACGGCTGCCTGGTTTACGCGCTGCGCATTCTGGCTATGCTCTGCTCATTCTGGCTACGCCCGCTCATTCTGGCTATGTCCACCCGTCTCGGTCGTGCTGGGGTCGACGTGTCGTGCGTGCGGCGCCGTCGCACGCTCTCCCCATTCAACCCGGCCGCGCTCCCGGAAACCACACCGCCGACGGTGGCGGCATATAGCCGGACCTGCGGATCCGGACCGTTCGGACCTGGTCCGGATACCTCGCACCCTAGCAATTCCCACCCGGATTCCGGGAGAGACACTCGATACTGCGGGAGGCCACGGGAGCACCGGGCGGACCGGCCCCGGCGCTGGTCGGCGGGTACGGGCTACGGTTGACGGCGTGTTCTGTCTAGCGGCTGTGATCCCCTCGCCGCCCGTCCTGGTGCCCGCGTTGTGTGGTGGCGCGCCCACCGCGGGTGCGGGCTCCGTTCCCGGCCCGGGCGCGGCGCAGACTCCGGAGAGCGCGGTGGCCGAATTGCGCGGGGCCGTACTTGCCGCGGGCGCGGCCCTGGCCGAGGCGACTCCGCATTGGACCGTGCTCGGGGTCGGGTCCGCCGAACGGTCCTACGACGCCGATACCGTCGGTACCTTCCGCGGGTTCGGTGTCGATGTGCGGGTGGATCTGGGCGGGCCCGGTGCCGAGGCTCCGGCCGACCCGGATCTGCCGCTGGCCGTACTCGTCGCCGGTTGGTTGCGCGCCGCGGTGGCACCGCATGTGGCGGCGCGGGCCCGGGTACTCGCCGCCGATACGCCGGCCCGGAGATGCGCGGAGATCGGTGCGAAACTGCGCGCCGAACTGGATGCCGAACACGAACCGCAGGGTGTGCTGGTGGTCGCCGACGGTGCCGCGACGCTGTCCACCTCGGCGCCCGGTTATTTCGACGAGCGGTCGACCCGGGTACAGGCGGTCCTCGACCGAGCGGTCGCCACGGGCGATACACAGGCCCTGCTGACGCTGGATCCGGCACTCTGCGCCGAGTTGATGATCTCCGGCCGGGCCGCTTATCAGACGCTGGCCGGACTTTTCACTGCGGACTCCGCACCGCCGGTGGCGACCGAGCGGTACCGGGGCGCGCCCTTCGGTGTCGGCTGGTACGCCGGGCTGTGGCGGCCGGCCGCCGTGAACCGGTGAGCGGGGAACCGCGTCCGGTCGCGGTGGTCGGACCGACCGCCACCGGAAAATCGGACTTGGCTCTCGACCTGGCCGAGCGGCTCGACGGCGAGATCGTGAACATCGATGCGATGCAGCTGTATCGCGGAATGGACATCGGGACCGCGAAACTGCCGGTGGCGCAGCGCCGGGGGATTGCGCATCATCAGCTCGACGTACTGGAGGTGACCGAAACGGCGACGGTCGCCGCCTACCAGGCCGCCGCGTCCGCCGATGTGGCGGCGATCATGGCGCGTGGGCGGGTCCCGGTGGTGGTCGGCGGTTCGATGATGTACGTGCAGGCACTTCTCGACCAGTGGGAATTCCCGGCGACCGATCCGGCGGTCCGGGCGAAATGGGAGGGTCTGCTCGCCGGGCAGGGGGTGGCCGCGGTGCACGCGGAACTGCGCCGGGCCGACCCGGCCGCCGCCGCGACCATTCTGCCCACCGACGGCCGCCGGATGGTGCGGGCGCTCGAGGTGGTCGAACTCACCGGCCGGCCGTTCGCGGCGTCCGCGCCGGTGATCGGTGAACCGAGATGGGGGACCCGGATCGTCGGGGTGGACCGCGATACCACCGAACTCGACGAGCGGATCGCCCGCCGCACGGCGGTGATGTTCGAACAGGGACTGCTCGACGAGGTGCGCGGCTTGGCCGACCGGGGGCTGCGGGAAGGTCAGACCGCCCGCCGCGCGATCGGTTACGCCCAGGTCCTGGCCCATCTCGACGGCGAATACGGACTTGCCGAGGCGCAGGAACGCACCTTCATCGGGACCCGCCGGTACGTGCGGCGGCAGCGGTCCTGGTTCCGGCGCGATCGCCGGGTGCACTGGGTGGACGGCGCCGATCCATCCGCGCCCGAAACCGTTCTGGCGCTGCTGGCAGACTCTGCGGTGTCCACTGCATCGGCGCCCGGTCCGCGGGCATCCGAACGCCTACCCGAGGAGCGAAGCCGCTCGTGACCCGGCAGATCCGCAGCCGTAACGCCGCTGTCCAGGTGTGGACGGCCTATCTGGACAATCGTGCCAAACGCAACCGGGACAGCCGCTTCCTGGTGCACGGGGTCCGGCCGATCACCCAGGCGCTCGCCCACGATTGGCCGCTGGAGACCCTGCTGTACCGCTCGGGCGGTGGCGGACTGTCCGGCTGGGCCCGGGAGATCCTCGATACCAGCACGGTTCCCGCCGTCGGGCTGACGCCGGAGTTGATGGCCGATCTGGGCGAGAAGGCGGACGGACCGCCCGAGCTGGTGGCGGTCGCCGAGTACGCCCGTGGCGGACTGGCCGACCACGAAATCGGTGAACCGGGCGAGGCGCCGCTGGTCGTCGTTTTCGACCGGCCCAATTCGCCGGGGAACCTGGGCACGCTGATCAGGTCCGCCGACGCGTTCGGCGCCTCGGCGGTGATCGTCTCGGGCCACGGCGCCGACCAGTACGATCCGCGCTGCGTCCGGGCCTCCACCGGTTCGCTGTTCGCTGTTCCGGTCTTCCGGGTGCCCGGCACCGGGGAAGTGCTGGAATTCCGGGACCGGCAGATCGAGCGTGGCGTGCCCACCCGGATCGTGGGTACCGACGAGAACGGGGCATGCCCGATCTTCGACGACGAGCTGACCGACGCGACGATCCTGGTGGTCGGCAACGAGACCAGCGGGATGAGCGCGGCCTGGCTCGCGGCCTGTGACCGGACGGTCACCATCCCGATGGGCGGCAGCGCCAGCTCGCTGGGCGCTCCGTCGGCCGCCGCCGTGGCACTCTACGAAATTTCCCGGCAGCGCCGGACGTTTGCCCGATGAGAACAGCCGACGAGGAGACCGGAACCGACGTGCGCACAAGCCCCGATCAGCCCGATCAGCCCCTGAACCCGAGCGACAAGGATGTGGAGTTCACCAAGGGCCACGGCACCCAGAACGATTTCGTGGTGCTGCCCGATCCCGAGGTGCGGCTGGACCTGACCGTGTCCCGGGTGGCAGCCCTCTGCGATCGGCACCGGGGGCTCGGCGCCGACGGCGTACTGCGCGTCGCACGGGCCGGTGAGCTGGTATCCGCCGGTGTCCTCGACGAATACCCCGAGGGTGTGCGCGCCCAGGACTGGTTCATGGACTACCGCAATGCCGACGGCTCGGTCGCCGAGATGTGCGGGAACGGGGTCCGCGTCTTCGCTCACTATCTGGTGGCCCGCGGTGTGGCCGACGGGACCGAGTTCGTGGTGGGCAGTCGCGCGGGCGCGCGCCCGGTTGTCGTGCACGCGGCCGGTCCGGTCGCCGGCGAGGTGACGGTCGATATGGGTCCGATCCGGGTGCTCGGCGCGTCGACCGCCACGGTGGCGGGCCGGGGCTATCCGGGGCTGGGGATCGATGTCGGCAACCCGCATCTGGCCTGTGTCGCCGGCGAACTGTCGGTGGGTGCGCTGACCGATCTCGATCTCACCGTGCCCCCGGGGTACGACCCCGATATGTTCCCCCGCGGTGTCAACGTCGAGATCCTGACCGGCCTCGACGCGGACGGCACGGTCGATATGCGGGTCTACGAACGCGGGGTCGGCGAGACCCGGTCCTGCGGCACCGGCACCGTGGCCGCGGCGGCCGCCGCGCTGGCAGCGGACGGTTTCGATCTGGCCGACGGGACGGGCGAGGTCGGCGTCCGGGTCCCGGGCGGCGAGGTCCGGGTGGGGGTGCGTGCGGGCGCGGCATGGTTGCGCGGGCCCTCGGAACTGCTCGCCACCGGCCGGCTGGCCGCGCAATGGTGGGACGCGCTGTAAGTCGGGTCGCTCGGAAAATCATATGCGCCGACCAGCGCATCAGTGGCAGCATGGACGGTGTATGAGAAATTCTGACATTAGCGGGACCACGGATCGGTCCCCTGAATCGTTCGACGTGGAATCGGCGGAGACAGATCCGGTCGGCACCGTCGACGATTCCGACACGGGTGCGCGGGGTGGGAACGGATCCGGGCCCGTCTTCCGGCGCGGTGGATGGTCCAGCGACCCGACCACCGGCGAACTCCAACTCGACGAGCGCAGCGCGCTACGCCGTATCGCCGGCCTGTCGACCGAGCTCACCGATATCACCGAGGTCGAGTACCGGCAGCTGCGACTGGAACGGGTCGTACTGGTCGGCGTATGGACCGAGGGCAGTGTGGCGCGCGCGGAGGCGAGTATGGCCGAGCTGGCCCGGCTCGCCGAGACCGCGGGCTCCGATGTGCTCGAAGCGCTGATCCAGCGGCGTGACCGGCCCGACCCGGCGACCTATATCGGATCGGGTAAGGCCGAAGAACTGCGCGAGGTGGTGCTGGCCACCGGCGCGGACACCGTGATCTGCGACGGCGAGCTCACTCCGGCCCAGCTCACCGCGCTGGAGAAGGTCGTCAAGGTCAAGGTGGTCGATCGCACCGCCTTGATCCTGGATATCTTCGCCCAGCACGCCACCTCCCGGGAAGGTAAGGCACAGGTCGCGCTCGCCCAGATGGAATACATGCTGCCGCGGTTGCGCGGCTGGGGTGAGTCCATGTCACGGCAGGCCGGTGGCCGGGCCGGCAGCAACGGCGGTGTGGGTCTGCGTGGTCCCGGTGAGACCAAGATCGAGACCGATCGCCGGCGGATCCGGGAGCGGATGGCCAAACTGCGCCGTGAGATCCGCGAGATGAAGACCGCCCGTGATACGAAACGCGCGCGCCGCACTTCCAGCGGAGTACCCGCGGTGGCCATCGTGGGCTACACCAATGCCGGGAAATCGAGCTTGATGAATGTGCTCACCGGCTCCGGTGTGCTGGTGCAGGACGCCCTGTTCGCCACCCTGGATCCGACCACCCGCCGTGCCGAACTGGAGGACGGCCGGGAGGTCGTGTTCACCGATACGGTCGGCTTCGTCCGGCATCTGCCGACCCAGCTCGTCGAGGCGTTCCGGTCCACGCTGGAGGAGGTCACCGGCGCCGATCTGCTGCTGCATGTGGTGGACGGTTCCGATGCCCTGCCGGCGGAGCAGATCAAGGCGGTCCGTGAGGTCATCACCGAGGTGATCCGGGAATCGGGGCAGCCCGCTCCTCCCGAACTCCTGGTGGTGAACAAGATCGACGAGGTCGATCCGGTGGAGCTCACCCGGTTGCGCGGGCTGCTGCCCGGCGCCGAGTTCGTCTCCGCGCACAAGGACCTCGGCATCGATCGTCTGCGTACCAGGCTTGACGAGGTACTGGGCGGTCTGGATGTGGAAGTGAGCGTGCTGCTTCCGTACACTCGCGGCGATCTGCTCGCCAGAATTCATGCGGACGGCCGGATCTCACACTCCGAACACACCGAGAACGGCACCCGGGTCCGGGCGCGAGTGCCGAGTTCCCTGGCCGCGGCTCTTTCCGAGTACGCCCACGCCGGCGCGGCACCGGCGTGACCGTTACGTCCGGAAGTCGCCCGGGCTAACTCTGGTGGCAAAAATGTGGCACATCGCATAACACTGTGGGATATCCGCCCGTGTCGATTCACAATCGGTATGAGTCGACTACAGGAGGGTTTATGTCACAGAGAGGCCGCACCGCTATCAGCGGCGAC
>JABFXT010000474.1 GCA_013361595.1 Nocardia sp.
CAACCGCGAGGTGCGTATCGCGGCCGCGCAGGGACTGGCCACGATCGGGACGGGCGGTGCGGAGACGGTACGCGCACTGGTCACCGACCGGGATCCGCTGGTGCGTGCGGCCGCACTCGCCGCGTTCGCCGATATCGGCGCCGGCGAACCCGATATCGCCGCCTGTGCCGCGGCGCTGCGCGATACCGCCTGGCAGGTACGGGTGGGCGCGGCCAAGGGGCTCGCGGGGGCCGAACCCGGGCCCGCCGTGACCGAATTGGCCGCCGCGCTCACCGACCCGCATCTGGATGTCCGCAAAGCGGCGGTTCTCGCGCTGGCGTCCTGGCCGGATCACGAGCCGGCGCGCCGATTGCTGCACCGGGCCGTGGACGACCCGGACGCCGATGTACGCGCCTACGCGCGCCGTGCCGTGGCGAACTGATATCGGCCGGGTCCGCGCCCCCCTCCGAATCGTGCGCGGATCCGGCCGATATCAGCCGCGGCGGGCGGTGGTCAGCAGTTGTTCCACCGTCGCCAACTTCACCCGGGGCCGGCCCGCCGCGGCGCCCGCGGCACGTTCGGCGCGATCCACCGCCTGCCAGGCCGTCCGGTCGACCACATCGGGTTGCCGGGCCCGCACCAGATCCGAGAGCGCCCCCCGATCCCGTACCGGGGCGGGCAGCGTCCCGGCTGTGAAATCGTCCAGTATCGCGGCCACCGTCTCCGCGGCATCGGCCCGGTTGGAGCCGATCACGCCGCGCGGCCCGCGTTTGATCCAGCCCGCCGCGTACACGCCCGGTACCGGCGCCCCGGCCGCGCCGATCACCCGTCCGTCCACAGTCGGCAGCACCCCGCGCCGCTCGTCGAACGGTAGGTCGCCGACGGGTTCGCCCCGGTACCCGACCGCGCGCACCACCAGAGATGCGGCCAGCTCCCCGGTCTCCCCGGTCGGCCGGGCAGTCGGCGCCGCGACCGGTCCGGTGAGCTCGTTGCGGACATAGCGCAGCCGGTCCACCCGGTCCGTACCCAGGATCTCGGTGGGGGAGACGCAGTACCGGAAGACGATCCGCTTGTTGCCCTCCTGTGGCGGGCGGCCCGCGAATTCCTCGGCGGCCGCCAGTTTCAATCCGAGTTCGTAGGGCGCGTCCGAGCCGGTGCGGTAGGCCTGCGCCGCTTCGTCGAAGACGAGATCACCTGGATCGACCACGATATCGACGCCATCGAGCTGTGCGAGCGCCCGGAACTCCGGCGCCGTATACGCGGCCTGCATCACCCCACGGCGCCCCAGGATCACCACTTCGCGGATCGCGCTCGCCCGTAACGCGGCCAGCGCGTGATCGGTGATATCGGTGCGCGCCAGCTCGTCCGGATCCATGGTGAGCACCCGCGCGATATCCAGGGCGACGTTCCCGTTACCGACGATCACCGCCCGCTCGCCGGAGAGGTCGAATTCTCGATCGGCGTAACCGGGGTTGCCGTTGTACCAGGCCACGAACTCGGTGGCCGATACGCTGCCCCGCAGATCTTCCCCGGGCACATCGAGGCGCCGGTCGGCGGGCGCGCCGACCGCGTAGATCACCGCGTGCGCGCTCTCGCGCAGCTCGGTATGCGAGATATGCGCGCCGACCTCGGTGTTCAGATACATCTGCAGCGCGTCGCGTTTGAACGCGGACGCGAACATCTCGGTGACCCCGCGGGTCTGCGCGTGATCCGGTGCCACCCCGTAGCGCGCCAGACCCCACGGGGTGGGGAGCCGGTCGAACATCTCCACTTCGACGGTCCCGGCGACCAGGAGTTGTTCGGCGGCGTAGCACGCGGCGGGGCCGGTACCGACGATCGCCACCCGCAGAGTGCCGAGATCCTTGGCCGGCCGGCGCACCGGGGGTGGCGCGGACATATCCGGTTCGAGCGGATACCGGGCGAAATATCCGGCGTTGATGTCACGGAATCCGTCCAGATACGGCGGCAGGTCCTCCTCGGCGTAGATGGCGTCCACCGGGCACGCCTCGTAGCAGGCGCCGCAGTCGATGCAGGTGTCCGGATCGATGTAGAGCATCTCCGCGGTCGCGAACTGTGGGTCCTCCGGCCGGGGCCGGATGCAGTCCACCGGGCATTCGGCCAGGCAGCTGGCGTCGTTGCAGCAGCGCTGGGTGATGACGTACGCCATCTAGTTCTCCTGCTGCCTGCGGCGGTACCGCACCCGGCACGGCTGCTGCAACTGCACGACCATCTTGGAGTGGTCGTTGCGGTAACTTTCCGAGGGTTGCAGCATCTCGAATTCCCAATCCCGCAGCAGTACCGAGAAGATCGCCTTGAGCTGCATCAGCGCGAACGCGGCACCGACGCAGCGGTGGCGGCCGGCGCCGAACGGGATCCAGGTCCAGCGGTTGATCAGGTCTTCCTGGTTGGGGTCGATATAGCGGCCGGGGTCGAAACTGTCGGGGTTCGGGAAATCCTCGGGCAGCCGGTTGGAGATGGCGGGGGTGGCCGCCACATGGTCGCCGGGTTCGATCCGGTTACCGCACACCTCGAATTCGCCCTGCGCCACCCGCATGAGAATGATGAGCGGCGGATGCAGGCGCAGTGTCTCCTTGAGTACGGCTTCCAGCTGCGGGATCTGGCGCAGCGCGTGGAAGCTGACCTCCTGGCCGTCGGCGTAGAGCTCGTCGAGCTCCTTCACCACACCCGACAGCACCTCCGGATGCCGCAGCAGTTCGATCACCGACCAGGCGGCGGTGCCCGAGGTGGTGTGGTGCCCGGCGAACATCATCGAGATGAAGATGCCGGTGACCTCGCTGGCACTGAAATGCGGGGTGCCGTCTTCTTTCTGCACCGAGACGAGCACGTCGAGGAGGTCGCGGTCCTCTTTGTCGGCGGGTGGGTTCGCGATCCGCCCGTTCATGATCTCCTGGACGAGTTCCACCAGCGCCGCCCGGGACTCGTCGCGGATCCGGAAGCTCTCGATCGGCATGTACGGATCCACGTATGCCAGTGCGTCGGTACCGCGTTCCAGGTTGTGGTAGAGGTGGGCGAACCGGCTGTCGAGTTCTTCGCGGAATTTCGTTCCGATCAGACAGGCCGAGGAGGTGTAGATGGTGAGTTCGGCGAAGAAGTCGAGCAGGTCGATCTCGCCCTCGTCGCCCCAGCCGGCCAGCATCCGGTCGACCTCTTTTTCGATGGTCGCCGCGTGTCCGCGCATCTGGTCGCCGCGCAGGGCGGAGTTGTGCAGCATCTCCTTGCGCCGTTCGGGGCTGGCGTCGAACACCACGCCTTCGCCGAAGATCGGTTTCATGAAGGGGTAGGCGGCGGCCTGGTCGAGGTCGTCGTCGGCGGCGCGGAAGAAGAATTCGTTCGCTTCGGCA
The DNA here is from genome assembly GCA_013361595.1 of Nocardia sp. Classification (GTDB taxonomy): domain Bacteria; phylum Actinomycetota; class Actinomycetes; order Mycobacteriales; family Mycobacteriaceae; genus Nocardia. The sequence continues at coordinate 3,342 of JABFXT010000474.1, forward strand.
CCGGTGAGCAGGATGACGTGGCGGCCGGCGAGTTCGAATTCACCCACGTCCCCGCATTCCTCCCGGACCCGGCGCATCAGCGCGATCGGGTCGGTGCGGAATTCCTCCAGGTGGCCGTGTTCGTGTTCGCCTCCGGACACCCGCGGCGGTTTCACCGAAGTCATGTGGAAATCCTTCCCCAGATTACTGTCCAGGATCTATGGTAGATGGACACCTGTCTGGACAGTACTACGGGGTGTTGTGGGCAAGCAAGGTGCGCCTTCTCGATCCCCGCCACCCGCGCTGTCAGGATGCCATACTGTCCGGACACCTGTACGGAAGAGTGTTCGGGCTAGAGAAACGAGCGAGAACAGGCCCATGAGCGGAAATCAGACTCTGTGGGGACGCGGCGCCGTCGTCGTCGGCGCCACCAGCGGCATCGGCCACGCCGTCGCCCACGCCCTGGCCGGACACGGCGCCGGAGTGGTCGTCAACGGACGCAACGCCCCCGCCGTCGAGCGCACGGTCAACTCCCTGACCCTCGCCGGACACCGCGCCGTCGGCGTCACCGGCAGCGCCGCCGACGAAACCACCGCCACCGAACTCGTCGACACCTGCGTGCGCACCTTCGGCGCCATCGACGTCCTCGTCAACTGCGCCGGTATCGCCGAACCCGCCGGATCCTCCATCCTCGACGTCAGCACCCGCGACTGGCGCGCCCTGCTCGACTCCCACCTCACCACCACGTTCAACACCTGCCGCGCCGCCGCCCCGAAAATGGTCGCCCAGGGCCGCGGCAGCATCATCAACACCAGCTCCTTCGCCTACCTCGGCGATTACGGCGGCACCGGATACGCCGCCGGAAAAGGCGCGGTCAACTCCCTCACCCTCGCCATCGCCGCCGAACTCGCCGAACACAAGATCCGCGCCAATGTCGTCTGCCCCGGCGCCAGGACCCGGCTCTCCAGCGGCTTCGACTACGAAGCCAAGATCATGGAGCTCTACCGCCGCGGCATGCTCGACGAGATCAGCAAGAACGCGGCCCTCGACGCCCCACCCGCCGACTACGTCGCCCAGCTCTACCTGTACCTCGCCGGCGCCGCCGCCGAACACGTCACCGGACAGATCTTCGTCGCCGCAGGCGGATTCGTCGGCCGCTACGACCGCCCCATACCCAGCATCCTCGGCTTCCGGGACCACAACGACACCCCACCCTGGACCCAGGACGAACTACATCGCATGATCGGCGGCACCGGGACCGGTTCGAAGTGACCGAATTCCCCGAACTCGGCTGCTACGGCCTAGCCGGCCACGCCACCGACCCGCATATCCTGCTCGACGAAGCCCGCGCCGCCGAACGCCTCGGCCTCGGCGCGATGTTCCTGTCCGAACGTTTCAACACCAAAGAAGCCGTCGCCCTCGCCGCCGCCGCGGGCGCGGTCACCACCGAACTCGGTATCTGCACCGCGGCCACCAACCACAACACCCGCCATCCGCTGATCACCGCCGCCGGCGCCGTCACACTGCACCGCCTCACCCGAGGCCGCTACAGCCTCGGCCTCGGCCGCGGCTTCGGCGCCCTCTTCGACATCATAGGCCTACCCCGGATCACCTCCGCCCAGCTACGCGACGCCACCGACCTCTACCGGCGCCTCTGGCGCGGCGAAACCGTCGTCGGCCACGACGGGCCCGCCGGGAAATACCCGATCCTGCACCTGGACCCCGGCTACGACGAACCCATTCCGATCACCCTCACCGCGATCGGCGCCAACACCCTGCGCCTGGCCGGACAGATCGCCGACTCCGTCGTCCTGCACACCTTCTTCACCGACGACACCACCGCGCGCGCCGTACACAGCATCCGCACCGCCGCCGCGGCCGCCGGCCGCGACCCCGCGAGCATCCGGATCTGGTCGGTGCTGGCCGTAGTGGACGACACCCAGGGCGAGACCGCCCGCCTGCGCAAACTCGTCGGCCGTCTCGGCACCTACCTCCAGGGTTACGGCGACATCCTGGTCCAGGCCAACGGCTGGGACCCGCAGATACTCGACGACTTCCGCGCACACCCCGTGGTCACCGGAGTCGGTGGCGCGCTCGACGCCGTCGCCGACACCACCACCCTCGCCGCCGTCGAAGACCTGCTGCCCGCCGAATGGCTCGCCGCCTCCGCCACCGGAACCCCCGAACAGTGCGCCGCGCGGATCGCCGACCAGTTCGAGGCGGGCGCCGACGGTGTCATCCTGCACGGCAACACCCCCACCGAACTCGCCCCCGTCCTCGACGCCTGGCGGCGACACCGCGATCCCGCCCGGTTCGCCGACCTGCCCGCCAATCCCGGTAGGAGCCGTGTATGACCAGCCCCACCGATATCGCCGGCCTCACGCCCGCCTGGCTCACCGCCGCCCTCGGCTGCCGCGTCACCGCCGTCACCACCGAAGCCGTCGGCACCGGCCAGATCGGCACCGTGCACCGATTACGACTCACCGGCGACGGGGTCCCGGAGCAACTGCTGGCGAAACTACCCGCCACCGACCCCGGCGTCCGCACCATGCTGGCCGGCGCCTACCGCCAGGAAGTCCGCTTCTACACCGAGATCGCGCCCACCGTCGATATCCGCACACCCCGCTGCCATCATGCCGAGATCCACGGTGACGGAGCCGAATTCGTGCTCCTGCTGGAAGATCTCGCCCCCGACCGGCAAGGCGACCAGATCGCCGGCTGCCCGGTCGCCCACGCTCATCCGGCGGTCGCCGACCTCGCGGGTCTGCACGCCCCCCGCTGGTGCGACGACACCCTCCTGGGAATCGAGGGGTTCAGCCGCAACGGCCCCGAGGAAGCGGAGATGCTGCGCGAACTCTACGGACCCACCACCGATATCTTCCTCGACCGGCTCGGGCACCGGCTCCCCACCGAAGACCACACGACCCTGCGCGCCTGTGGCGAGGTGATCGCCGACTGGCTGCTCGCCCGCCCCGAACGGTTCGGGCTCGTCCACGGCGACTACCGCCTGGACAACCTGCTGTTCGGTACCGGCGCCACACCGCGGGTCACCGCTGTCGACTGGCAGACCGTCAATCTCGGCCTCCCGGCCCGCGACCTCGCCTACTTCGTCACCACCGCACTCGACCCCGAGATACGCCGCACCGCGGAGGAAGCCCTCGTCACCACCTACCATCAGCGCCTCACCGACCTGGGCGTGACCGGCTACACCGTCGAGGACTGCTGGCAGGACTATCGTTTCGCCGCCCTCCAGGGACCACTGGTGGCGGTATTCGGCGCCGCCTACGGCACCCCGTCCGAACGCGGCGACGCCATGTTCGCCGCCATGACCCGCCGCAGCTGCGCCGCGATCCGCGACCTCGACTCACTGAACCGGCAGCCGGCCCCCCTGCGCGCACCCGCACCCGGCCGGGTTCCGGCCGAGTGACCTTCCCCTGGGGTACGCCGCCGGGCCGGGCCGGCCGATCATCGTCGCGAACAATCCGCTACGGCATACCGGCCGGAAGCGTCCGGCCATGTGCGGTGCCTTCCACCGCATCCACATACACCTGAGCGATATCGGCGACCGGGGTACCCCCGGCCGGATCCATACCCAGGCCGAGGAGGGTTTCCCGCACCCAGCCCGGGCTGACGGTGTTCAGGCGGATACCGCGCGGCATCTCGGTCGCCGCCGCATGCACGAACGCCTCCAGACCCGCGTTCACCAGATAACCCAGCGAGCTCCCGGGCACAGGTTCGGTGAACCGCCCACTGGTGAGCGTCACCGAACCGCCGTCCCGCACCCGGGCCGCCGCGCGCCGGACCAGATTCACCTGCCCGACGAGTTTCCCGTCGAGACCCGCCCAGAACGCCGTATCCGACCCGGAACTCAGCGGTGTCAGGCCACCGCTCGCGGCGCAGCACACCACCGCGTCCACCGTCCCGGCCGTGGCGAACAAGGTGTCGATCGTCGCGGTATCGGCCATATCCACCCGCAGCGGTCCACGACGTGACGCAGCCACCACCTCGTGCCGCACCGCCAAGTTCGCGGCGACCGCGCTGCCGATGGTGCCGGTCGCCCCGATCACGAGAATCCTCATCGCTGTCCTTTCCTCCGTTCGGCTGCTGCCGGGATCAGCCTGCGACGGCCGGCGCCGCGGTCCCAGACCTCCGTCGGAGATACCTCGGGGGAGGGTGCATCCAGCAGGTGCAGGTTCACCGGGCGCGGATCCGCGAGACTGGTAGCCGTGAGCACCGATACCGAGCTGGGCGAATTCCTGCGATCGAGGCGGGCCCGGCTGCAACCGGACGAGGCCGGGCTGCCCGTGTACGGGGGCCGGCGCCGGGTACCGGGCCTGCGGCGCGAGGAACTCGCGCAGCTCGCCGGGGTGAGCGCGGGCTACTACACCCGTCTCGAACAGGGCCAGAGCCCCAACGCGTCGGACTCTGTGCTCGACGCCGTCGCCCGCGTCCTCCGTCTGGACGAGGCCGAACGCACCCACCTGTACTCCCTGGCCCGGCCCAAGCCGAAGGGCCGCCGCCGCACCGCCGAACCCGAACAGATCCGGCCCGGTGTACAACGCATGATCGAGTCGTTCGATACGGCACCCGCCCTGGTCCTGGGCCGGTTCGTCGACATCCTGGCCTGGAACCCGATGGCACACGCGCTGCTGGCCGGTCATCTCGACTACGCCGCGCCCGGCCGGCCCGACGACCGCCCCACTATCGCCCGCCTGGTGGTCCACGACCCGCACACCCGCGAGCTGTACGACGACTGGCCCCGTAAAGCCCGGTCCACCGTGGCCGACCTGCGAACGATCGCTGGACAGTATCCCGGTGCGCCCGCCCTGAACAGCCTGATCGGTGAACTGACCCTCGCGAGCCCGGACTTCGCGACCCTCTGGGCCGCGCACTCCGTGGGCGACTGCGGCGGCGCCACCCGCGTCCACCACCACCCGGTCGTCGGCGCCATAACGCTCACGACCGAGTTCATGACCCTGCCCGAGGACGAGGGACAACGGGTAGCCGTTTACCACGCCGAACCCGGCTCATCCGCCGAATCCGCGCTGCGCATCCTGTCCGGACTCGTCGCCACCACGGCAGCGGCCCGGCCCGCGGAATAACCCCACCACCCCCACCGTTCAGGTAGATGCAAACGCATAGAACCTACGGTGGGAGTGACACACGATGCAGTTCGGAATCTTCTCGGTCAGCGACATCACGCGCGACCCCGTGACCGGCGTAACGCCCAGCGAAGCCGAACGGATCGACGCGATCGTCCAGATCGCCCGCAAAACCGAAGAGGTCGGTCTCGACGTCTTCGCCATCGGCGAGCACCACAACCCGCCGTTCTTCTCCTCCTCACCGACCACGCTGCTCGGCCACATCGCGGCAACCACCGAACGGCTGATCCTCACCACGGCCACCACCCTGATCACCACCAACGACCCGGTGAAGATCGCCGAGGACTACGCCATGCTGCAACACCTGTCCAAAGGCCGCATGGACCTGATGCTCGGCCGCGGCAACACCGGACCCGTCTACCCGTGGTTCGGCAAGGACATCCGCGCCGGACTACCGCTGGCGCTGGAGAACTACAACCTGCTGCACCGGCTGTGGCGCGAAGACGTCGTCGACTGGGAAGGCCAGTACCGCACCCCGCTCCAGAGCTTCACCGCCACCCCGCGCCCGCTCGACGGCGTGCCGCCGTTCGTCTGGCACGGCTCCATCCGCACCCCCGAAATCGCCGAACAGGCCGCCTACTACGGCAACGGCTTCTTCGCCAACCACATCTTCTGGCCCACCGCCCACTCGCTGCAGCTCATCGAGTTCTACCGGCAGCGTTTCGAGCACTACGGGCACGGCACCAAGAAACAGGCCATCGTCGGACTCGGCGGACAGGCCTATATCGCCAAGAAGTCCCAGGACGCCTGGAACGAATTCCGCCCCTACTTCAACGAGGCACCCGTCTACGGCCACGGTCCGTCCCTGGAGGACTTCGCCGAAATGACCCCACTGTCGGTCGGCAGCCCACAGGAGATCATCGACAAAACCCTCACCTTCCACGACACCTTCGGCGACTACCAGCGCCAGCTGTGGCTGATGGACCACGCCGGACTACCACTGAAAACCGTCCTCCACCAGCTCGACCTGCTCGGTGAAGAAGTCGTGCCCGTCCTGCGCAAGGAACTCGACGCCCGCCGCGACCCCGAATCCGCGCCGGCCCCCACCCACCCCGCGCGCGTCGCCGCCGAATACGGCGACAAACCGGCCCGGCAGGCCCGCCCCAACGCCAACCAGGGCGACAACCTCGCAGGCACCAGCCCCTACCAGGACGCCACCGCATGAGCGACGGCCCACCGGAAGGGGCCGACCAGGAGCACCACGATCCCGCGCAACCGCCCGCCGGCCACCACCACCCCGGCCGAGAAACCAACAGAACCAGCGGGCGGCTCGCCAACGACGCCTGGGAAGCGGTACTGACCGCACACGCCGTCCTGATGAAACAGTTCGCGGCACAGGACGTATGGCACGGACTCACCATGCGCGAATACGACGTCCTCTACACCCTGTCCAAATGCCCCGAACCCATCCGGCCCGCCGAACTGAACCGGCACGTCCTGCTCACCCAACCGGCCCTGTCCCGGATGGTCGACCGGCTCGTCGAACGCGGCCTCGTCCAACGCACCCCCGACCCACACGACGGCCGCGGAGTCCGGCTCTCCCTCACCACCGAGGGCCGGACCCGGCAACGCCGCATCGGCGGCCGCCACGCCGTCGGCGTCGCACAGGCGCTCACCGGCGCACTCACCGACGACGAACTACGCACCCTCGAACACCTCTGCGGAAAGCTCGCAGACACCACGAAAAGGAACCGGATATGACAACCACC
>JABFXT010000305.1 GCA_013361595.1 Nocardia sp.
GGTCGCGGAGGTCGGCGCGGGGGCCGGGTCGGCGCCCGCCGGGCCACCGCCGTAGAGGGCCGCCGCGAGGAGCCCGGCCGCCAGAGCCGTGCGGGTGGTGTGCCGGTCCCGGCTGTGGCCGGGTGCGCGCCGATCCGGCCGACGCAGTTCCCGCCGTCGATGTGCTGCCACAGCCTGCCGTACCCCGCTCTCATATGACGCTCTGTGCGATACGCCCCGTAAAGGTCTCGATTAGATTACGGAACCGCCCTGGGGGTGTCCAGCACGACGCGAAACAGTCACGCTCGCCGCCGATTCCGGTCGGCGGGTGGTCGTACCGGACACTCCACGGGCTGTGATCAGTAGCGTCGCGCGCCCGCGAACGGCATGGAGGAGATGGGCGCGACCGCCACCGGCGAGCCGGCGGTGGAGGCGTGGACGACATTGCCGTCGCCCGCGTACAGGCCGGAGTGCCCGCCGCCGTAGAACGACACCACATCGCCGGGCTGGAGGTCGCCGATCGAGATGGGCGCGCCCGAGGCGAGCTGGGCGTCGCTGGTGCGCGGTAGTTCGCGCCCGGCCTGTCTGTACGACCACTGCACCAGACCGGAGCAGTCGAAGGCGTTCGGGCCGGCCGCGCCGTAGACGTACGGTGCGCCGACCTTGGAGAGGGCGGCGTCGAGCGCGATATCGCCGACGGTCTTGATCGGGGTGACGAACGGCGGGGCCGCGGGGGAATCGGGCGCCTGGATGCCGGGGATACCCGCGGGGATCGGGATCTCGTTGGGCACCTCGAACGTGCCGACGCCGTCGATGGTGATCGGCTGCGCGGCGGCCGGTGCGGCGGGGAGCAGGAATGCGCCCAGGGTGGCAGCGCCGACGGCTCCGGTTACGGCTACTCGCCGTGCCTGTCGCTTGACGGTGTTGAACGCCATGATGCGGTCCTTCCGATCTCCCCGCCCGGTCGCACCGCCGATGGCACGCCGAACTCCGCGAGGTCTCGAAAAGATTACGAACAGATCACGGTCGTTTGTAAAGCCCCGACCCTCGGTAAATATGCACAGCGCAGCTTTCGGCTGGCAAATTGTGCGAGGGACATCACAGGGAAGTCGGCCGATTGCGCCGAGGTTACGTACGGGTGGGACATGGACCGCCGGACGTATCGATCGGCCGCTGTATCGGAGATCGGTTCATCGATTTTCCGCAGCTCGAGCGGGCGGATGTCGCTCTCTGGGCGTCCGCCCAGTTGGGACGGGAGTGCGGGTTTGCCCTGTCGGTGTATCCATGTTTTGGGCCGATCGACTATTTTCGGCGGAATTTCGCAATTGAATAGCTAATGAGTATTGGATGTGAGCTACCGCACACTTTGGTGGTGGCCGGGGCGCAAGCGGGAATACGGACAGGTTCGATCCCCGAACCAAGATCATGGACAACAGTTCCGTATCGGGAATCTGTCGGACCCTCCTATTACCCTTCCGCCGTGCCCGAACCCGCTCCGTTGCCCGCCCGGCAACTGGCGTTCGACCAGCTCGACACCCCGCTCTACGACACCACCTTCGTGGTCGTGGACCTGGAAACCACCGGTACCAGCCCGGCGACGGACGCGATCACCGAAATCGGTGCGGTGAAGGTGCGCGGCGGCGAGATAGTCGGCGAATTCGCGACACTGGTCGACCCGGGCCGATCCATCCCACCCGCGGTCGTGCAGGTCACCGGTATCACCACCGCGATGGTGCGGGCGGCTCCGCCGATCGAGGCGGTGCTGCCCGGATTCCTGGAGTTCGCGGCCGGGGCGGTGCTGGTCGCCCACAATGCCCGCTTCGATATGGGTTTCCTGAAGGCCGCGGCGGTTCGTTGTGACACTCCGTGGCCGCGCGCCCAGGTGGTGTGCACAGTGCGGCTCGCCCGGCGGGTGCTCGGCCGCGACGAAGCGCCGTCGGTCCGGCTCGGGGTCCTGGCCCGGCTACTCGGAGCGAGCACTACTCCCACCCACCGCGCCCTCGACGACGCCCGCGCCACCGTGGATGTACTGCACGCGCTGATCGGCCGGGTGGGCAACCAGGGAGTGCACAGTCTCACCGAACTGATCGACTACCTGCCCGAGGTCACCGCCGGGCAGCGGGCCAAACGTGCCCTGGCCGTCGAGCTGCCCGCCGCGCCCGGTGTCTATCTGTTCCGGGGTCCCTCGGACGAGGTCCTCTATATAGGGACGGCGGTGAACCTGCGCCGCCGCGTGCGCAGCTACTTCACCGGATCGGAGACCCGCGGGCGGATCAGGGAGATGGTGCGTCTGGCCACTCGCGTCGATCATGTGGCGTGTGCGCACGGGCTGGAAGCCGGCGTCCGGGAACTGCGGCTGCTGGCCGCGCACGCCCCGCCCTACAACCGGCGCTCCAAATTCCCGAAGCGGGCCTGGTGGATCACCCTCACCGCCGAGGCTTTTCCGAGGTTGACGCTGGTCCGTGAGCCCGGCGGCCCGGCCGTGGGGCCGTTCCACTCCCGGGCCGCTGCCGCCGATATCGCCGCCACCCTGGCCGAGTACTGCGGTCTACGCACCTGCACCACCCGATTGGCCCGGACCGCGCTGCACTCCTGCCCGACGGAAGTCGTGGGCGGTTGTCCGGCCGCTACCGGCACCCCGCAGGCGCCCACCGCCTACGCGGCCGCCCCGGCGGCCGCGCGCGCACTGTTCACCGGAGCCGACGACGCCGCGGTCCGCGCGTTGCTGACCAGGATCGAGGAATACGCCGCCGGAGCGCAATTCGAAGCCGCGGCACGGCTACGCGACCGGACGGCCGCTGTCATCCGCGCGCTGCGCCGCACCCAGCGGCTGGCCGCCGTGGCCCGCCCGGCCGAATTGATCGCCGCGCACCCCGACGGTGCCGGGGGATGGGAGTTCGCCGTGATCCGCCACGGCCGGCTCGCCGGGGCCGGCACCGCCGGACGTGGGATCGCGCCCATGCCGGTGGTCGAGCGGATCGTCGCCGCCGCGCAGACCGTGCTCCCCACCGGGCCCGGGGGGCTGTCCACCGGCGAACTGCCCTTGGCCGGAGCGGAGCTCGCGGTACCACCGCTGCTCGGTGCCGCCCCGGACGAGGTCGCGGTGATCGCCCGCTGGCTCGAACGTCCCGGTGTGCGGATAGTGCGCACCACCGACGGCTACGCCGAACCCGCCCGGGGCATGGGTCGCTGGATCGGCTGGGCGGAGGCGGCCGATCTCGCGGCGGGGGCCGCCCGTGCCGCCGAGTCCTACGGCGAACAGCGCGGCTGAGCGTTCCGGGCCGCTGCGCCGGACCGCGTGGGCCCACGCTACGGCGGCGGGCGGATGCATAGGCTGTTCCCATGATTACCGCCATCGTTCTGATCCAGGCCGACAACGGGCGTATTCCGGAGACCGCGCAGGCGGTGGCCGATACCGAGGGCGTCGCCGAGGTCTACTCGTGCGCCGGCGACGTCGACCTGATCGCGCTGGTGCGCGTCCGTGACCACGAGGAGGTCGCCGAGGTGGTCACGGCACGCATCGACAAGGTCGCGGGCGTGCAGCGCACGGTCACCCATATCGCGTTCAAATCGTATTCGAGTGCCGACGTCGAAGCCGGGTTCTCCATCGGTGAGTGAGCGCCGGTGATCAGTCGTCGCCGAGCGTCCGGGTGAGCGCGGCCCAGCGGTCCAGCAGAGCGGCGGCCGCGCCGCTGTCGATGGCGGTGGCGGCACGTTCGATCCCGGCCACCAGGTGATCGTCCAGATCGGCCGCGCCGTCCGCTCCGCGCGACAGATCGTAGGCGGTGATGGCGGCGGCGGAGTTCACGAGTACGGCGTCCCGGACCGCTCCGGGAACACCCGCGAACACGTCCCGGGCCACCTGGGCGTTCACCTGGGCGTCGCCCCCGCGCAGCTCGTCCAGGTCGACCCTGGCGATCCCGAGGCGGGTCGGATCGATCACCGCTTCCCGGACGACGCCGTCGGCTACCACGTAGACATCGGTGACATCGGAGGTGGTGATCTCGTCGAGTCCGTCGCGGCCGCGTACCACCAGCGCCCCGGCGCCCCGATCGGCGAACACCCCGGCGATGGTTTCCAGCAGATCCTCGAACGCGCAGCCCACCAGACCCGCACGCGGCCGGGCCGGATTGGTCAGCGGACCCAGCACGTTGAACACGGTCGGGATCCCGATCTCTTTGCGGGCAGCCCCGGCGAAACGCAGACCGGAATGGAACAGCGGCGCGAAACAGAAACCGATACCCAGCTCGCGCACACAGCGCGCGACCGATTCGGGTCCGAGTGCGAGCTTCACCCCCAGCGCCTCGAGTACATCGGCGCCGCCGCTCTTGGAGGAAGCGGCCCGGTTGCCGTGCTTGACCACCGGAATACCGGCGGCCGCGACCACGACCGAGGACATGGTGGAGATGTTCACCGACCCCGAGCGGTCGCCGCCGGTGCCGACGATGTCCACCGCGTCGCCGTCGATCTTCACCAATCGCGCGTGCCCGAGCATGCCGCGGGCCATCCCCGCCAGCTCCGCCGGAGTGGGGCCTTTGATCTTCATGGCCACCCCGAACGCGGCGATCTGCGCCGAGGTGGAGTTATCGGTGAAGATCTCATCGATCACCCAGGTCGTATCGTCCGCGGTGAGGTCCTGTCCGTCGGCGAGCGCCCCGAGCATCAGGGGCCAGCTGCGCACGCTCATCTCAATCTCCTCGTCGCACCGATATCTGTGACCGAACGGTTGTGCACACCCTAAACCGCGCACTACCCCGGACCCCGCACCACGTCATCCGCGCTGTTCGCGGGGTCTGCCCGGACCGGGCCCGGCCGACACGCCGGACCGCGGTGAGAGACGCACGGAGCCGGTCGATCACGACACGGGTGATCAAGTTTGGAACCCGACTTCGACTGTCGTACTACGAAGAGTCATACTTACCCCCGTGACGACCGCAGTAGGTACCTCAGGATCGGCCATAACCCAGCGTGTGCATTCGCTGAACCGGCCCAACATGGTCAGCGTCGGTACCATCATCTGGCTGTCCAGCGAGCTGATGTTCTTCGCCGGCCTCTTCGCGATGTACTTCGTCGCGCGAAGTCAGGCGCCCGAGTGGCCGATGCCGCCGACCGAGCTGAACATGAAGTTGGCCATCCCGGTCACCGCGGTGCTGATCGCCTCGTCGTTCACCTGCCAGATGGGTGTGTTCGCGGCCGAACGCGGTGACGTGTTCGGGCTGCGCCGCTGGTACGTCGTCACCTTCCTCATGGGCGCGTTCTTCGTGTTCGGGCAGGGCTACGAGTACTACCACCTGGTTGCGGAGGGCACCTCGATCTCCGGCAGCTCCTACGGATCGGTGTTCTACATCACCACCGGGTTCCACGGTCTGCACGTCATCGGTGGTCTGATCGCCTTCCTGTTCCTGCTCGCGCGGACCGCGATGAGCAAGTTCACGCCCGCCCAGGCGACCGCCGCGATCGTCGTCTCCTACTACTGGCACTTCGTCGACATCGTCTGGGTCGGGCTCTTCGCCACGATCTACTTCGTCCGGTGACGCCGAGCGGCACCCGAGCAGCCCACCAGGTTCCGTCTACTCCAAAGGGACACAGATGAGTTCATCGCCCCCGACAGCGCCAGCGCCCGCCAGCGGTGGGCACGGCGAGGCCAGCAAGAAGCGCAGGCAGCGCCGCGTCCGCCGACGGATAGCGGGCGGCCTCGCGCTCATGGTGGGTCTCGTCGGGGCCGGTTTCCTCGCCTCGGCGCTCACCCCCGAACCTCAGGTCGCGACGGCGAACGAGGATTCGGTGGCACTGATCCGTGAGGGTCAGCAGCTCTACGAGACCTCCTGCGTCACCTGCCACGGCGCGAACCTGCAGGGTGTCGCGGACCGGGGTCCCAGCCTGATCGGGGTCGGCGAGGCGGCCGTGTACTTCCAGGTGTCCTCCGGGCGTATGCCGATGACCCGTAACGAAGCGCAGGCCGAACGCAAACCCCCGAAGTTCGACGCGCACCAGACCGACGCCCTCGGCGCGTACGTCGCCGCCAACGGTGGCGGCCCGACGGTGCCGCGCGACGCGAACGGCGAGGTCGCGGAAGCATCGCTGCGTGGCGGCGATATCGGCCGGGGTAGCGAGCTCTTCCGGATGAACTGCGCGTCCTGCCACAACTTCACCGGCCGCGGCGGCGCGCTGTCCTCGGGCAAATTCGCCCCGCCGCTGGAGCCGGCCACCGAGGCGCAGATCTGGACCGCCATGGTCACCGGCCCGCAGAACATGCCGAAATTCTCCGACCGGCAGCTCTCGGCGGAGGAGAAGAGCGACATCATCGCCTACGTCAAGGATTCGGCCGAGGCGAAGTCGCCGGGCGGCTGGGGTCTGGGCGGTTTCGGTCCCGCCACCGAAGGCCTGGCCATGTGGACCATCGGAATCGTCGCCGTCGTGGGTGCGGCGATCTGGATCGGGTCCCGGACGTGACCGGGTCAGCGCCCGGAAGCGGTAGCTTGCGTGGCCATGGAGGGCGTCCGGTCACGTCCCCTTCGGAAGGGAACTGGTCATGAGCGAACAGGAGCAAAACGAGATGGGTGGCCTGGACAAGCATTCCGCGGCCGCGACCCCGGCTGAACCGACCGAGGCCGAACTGGACGCGATGTCGCGGGACGAACTGGTCGCGCTCGGTACCGCCCGCGACGGTGTGGACGTGGCCTACCGGCGGGAACGCTGGCCGGTGCCGGGTACCCGGGCGGAGAAACGCGCCGAACGCCAGGTCGCGCTGTGGTTCGCGATCTCCGGCCTGGCCGCGGCCGCGCTGGTGGGCGTATTCCTGTTCTGGCCCTGGGAGTACAAGGGCAAGGACGACGAGGGGCACGGCCTGTACTCGCTCACCACCCCGCTCTACGGTCTGACCTTCGGTATCTCGATCCTGGCCATCGGTATCGCCGTGGTGCTGATCCGCAAGAAGTTCATCCCCGCGGAGCTGTCGGTCCAGGACCGGCACGACGGTAAGTCCAGCGAGGTCGACCGGCGGACACTGGTGGCCCAGCTGAGTGACGCCGGGGAAACCTCCACCCTCGGTCGCCGCAAGCTCATCACCCGCACCGCGGGCGCGGGCGTCGGCGTCCTCGGCATCGGCGCGCTGCTGGTGTTCGTGGGCGGCATGGTGAAGAACCCGTGGGCGCAGCGCGAGAAGTCGCCGCTGTGGGTCTCGGGCTGGACCCCGGACTATCCCGGCGAGACCATCTACATCCGTCGCGATACCGGCCGTCCGCAGGACGTCGTCCTGGTACGCCCCGAAGATCTGGACGCCGGCGCGATGGAGACCGTCTTCCCCTGGAAGGAGTCGTGGCGCGGCGACGAGCACGCCACCCTGCAGTCGCTGCGCGGTATCCGCAACGCTGTCATGATGATCCGCTTGCGGTCCGAGGACGCGAAGAACGCGATCAAACGCAAGGGGCAGGAAAGCTTCAACTTCGGCGACTATTTCGCCTACTCGAAGATCTGCACCCACCTCGGTTGCCCGACCTCGCTGTTCGAACAGCAGACCAACCGGATCCTGTGCCCCTGCCATCAGTCGCAGTTCTCCGCGACCGAATGGGGCAAGCCGATCTTCGGTCCTGCTGCCCGAGCGCTGCCGCAGTTGCCGATCACCGTAAACTCAGAGGGGTACCTGGTCGCCAACGGTGACTTCATCGAACCCCTCGGCCCCGCCTTCTGGGAGCGTCGATCATGAGTTCTGGAGCTGCAGGCCGCAAAGTCGCGGCACAATTCAACGAAATGGACGAGCGGTACCGCGGCGCCGCCTTCGTGAAGCGATCGATCAACAAGGTGTTCCCCACCCATTGGTCGTTCCTGCTGGGTGAGATCGCGCTCTACGCGTTCATCATCCTGCTGCTGTCGGGTGTGTACCTGACGCTGTACTTCGACCCGTCGATGACGCACGTCACCTATGACGGCGCCTATCAGCCGCTGCGCGGTGTCGGTATGTCGCGGGCCTACGAAACCGCTCTGAACATCTCCTTCGAGGTGCGCGGCGGTCTGTTCGTCCGGCAGGTGCACCACTGGGCGGCGCTGCTGTTCGCGGCGTCGATCATCATCCACCTGTTCCGCATCTTCTTCACCGGCGCGTTCCGCAAGCCGCGTGAGGCGAACTGGGTGATCGGCTCGCTGCTGCTGATCCTGGCCATGTTCGAGGGTTTCTTCGGGTACTCGTTGCCCGACGATCTGCTCTCCGGCACCGGTCTGCGGGCCGCGTTCGGTGGTATCACCATGGGCATCCCGGTCATCGGCACCTGGATGCACTGGTTGATGTTCGGCGGCGACTTCCCCGGCGACATCATCATCCCGCGCCTCTACATCGCGCATGTGCTGCTGTTCCCGGGCATCATGCTGGCGCTCATCGCCGCCCACGTCGCCATCGTCTGGTACCAGAAGCACACCCAGTTCCCCGGGCCGGGCCGCACCGAGAACAACGTGGTGGGCTCCCGGATCGTCCCGGTGTTCGCCGCGGACCAGGGCGCGTTCTTCGCGTTCACCCTCGGCTTCGTGGCCGTGATGGGCGGCGTGCTCCAGATCAACCCGATCTGGAATCTGGGCCCGTACAACCCGTCGCAGGTCTCGGCCGGTTCCCAGCCCGACTTCTACATGATGTGGACCGACGGTCTGGCGCGCCTCATGCCACCGTGGGAGCTGTACCTGGGCCGCTACACCGTGCCCGCGGTGTTCTGGGTGGCGCTGATCATGGGCCTGGTGTTCATGGTGCTGATCGCCTACCCGTGGATCGAGAAGCGGCTCACCGGCGATTACGCGCGGCACAACCTGCTGCAGCGTCCGCGTGACGTCCCGGTGCGTACCGCTATCGGTGCGATGGCCATCGCCTTCTACGTGGTGCTCACGCTGTCCTGTGTGAACGACATCCTGGCGCTCAAGTTCGATATCTCGTTGAACGCGACCACCTGGATCGGCCGCATCGGCCTGCTCGTCGCGCCGCCGGTGGCGTACTTCCTCGCCTACCGGTTCTGCATCGGCCTGCAGCGCAGCGACCGCGCGGTACTCGAGCACGGTATCGAGACCGGTGTGATCAAGCGGCTGCCGCACGGTGAGTACATCGAGGTGCACCAGCCGCTGGGGCCGGTGGACAGCCACGGCCACCCGATCCCGCTGGAGTACCAGGGCGCCGTGGTGCCCAAGAAGATGAACCAGCTGGGTTCGGCGGGACAGCCGGGTACCGGCAGCTTCCTGCGGGCCGATCCCCGCGCGGAGAGCGAACAGCATTTCGCGAACGAACTGGAAGAGGAACACCGGCAGCTGGCCGTGCTCAAGCGAGTACAGGACGAAGCCGGTGCCAACGGACAGAACGGACAGAACGGGCACGGCGGGCACTGACCCCGCACGAAGAACAGGCCCCCTGGTCATCGGACCAGGGGGCCTGTTCGTATTCGGGCGGACCGCGTCGCGGTTACGCCGGGATGTCAGGTCGCGCGCCGGCGGGCCGTTTCGATGGCCTCGAACTTGGCGAGATTGTGCCGCGCGTCGGCCAGCGCGTCGTGCGCATCGCGCGGCGGTGGTGGCAGATCCGGCCGGCCGTGCGCCTCCCAGTGCTGCCGCAATTCGTTGGTGTAGCGGGGGAGTGTCGGCGGCAGATCCACCATCGAACCCCACAGCTGGCACAGCACCACATGGTCGTAGGCGCTGACCCACGCCCAGAGCTCCGGTTGCACAGTGGGCCGGGGGACCAGGAACCGGTACAGATCGTCGCGGATCTGATCCCGGGTCCGCCACAGCGGAGAAGTCCGCGCGGGCAGCTTCGGCAGCACGTTCTTGCACACCCACGGTCCGGCCCGGCCGGCGTCGAACTCGGTGGATACCGCGTAGAACTCTCGCCCGTCCTCGCAGACGACACCCATCGACACCAGATCGATCACTCGGCCGTCCTCGATGAACTCCGCATCGTAGAAATATCTCAATAGGTTGCGTCTCCTCGGCGCGTGCAGCAGACAGTTCACAGGTCGGCGACAAATTGGGCAGGGCAGTGCCGTGAGCCTACCCAGCTGGACTCCTGGCCCTCTGTGCGCACTTCCCGCCACTTCGGGTGCCACCGCCGGCCCCTACCGAACCCGTACTCCGCTCCGCCCTCCTCCGCCCCGGTCCCATTCCGAGCCCGTGCACCGGATCCGCGCCGCGAAGGGGGTTCGCAGGGCCCCGGCGC
>JABFXT010000601.1 GCA_013361595.1 Nocardia sp.
GTCGGGCGGCGCCTCGTCGCCTCGTCGAACATCGGGCGGGCGGCGGCCGGGTCCCAGATCACCGCCTCCGAACCCATATCGTCGATCTCGAATCCGGCCCCGGCGAGCAGACCACGCAGCAGCCGGCCGGACCTGGCATTCGGCGTGGCCTCCAGCATCGCGGCGACCAGCCGGGTGACCACTCCGGAATCGCCGGGGTGCAGGATCGCGGTCTGCCAATCGCTGTCGATCAGCACCACCCGGCCGCCGGGCCGCAGGACCCGGGCGATCTCCGCGGTGGCGGCGGCCGGATCGTCGAGATGCTGATAGACGCGCTCACACCGGACCGCATCGAAATGGTCGTCGCCGAACGGCAGCCGATAGGCATCGGCCTCCACGAACCGGCACGGTATCGCCGCCGCGGCCGCCCGGTCGCGCGCCACCGCGAGCATCGCGGGATTGGGTTCGACACCCACGGCCGCCCCGCCGGATCCGACCCGGCGCGCGAATTCCAGCACCTCCGAACCGGTCCCCGAGCCGATGTCCAGGGCCCGCTCCCCCGGGCCGACCGCCAGTGCTTCGTGCGCCCAGCCGCGCATCCGCCGGATCCCGGGCAATGCGGCCTGGAGATCGAGGGCGGTGACGAGCAGAGCCGTCGCGGCGGAGCCGGACGTCCGCTCGGCCGCGATCGCGTCCAGATGGAACGACGGCGTCCACGCCGGCTGCTCTTGTTCGCTGGACATGGGTCTCGACCGTAGCGGGAGTACAGCGCCGTCCCGCGCCGTGACGATATCGGTTGGGTGGAGTTTCGCGCCGGAGCCCGAGATATCGGCCGCCGGAGATCACGGCGGGGGCACAGCGGCGGAGGTCCGGCCGACCGGGGATTCGGATCGACGTCGGCCCCGCGGCGATCGAATCCCCCTGCACTCCGGTTCACGGCGGGCCTCTCGGTGCCCCGGTCGAGCGAATCACCTGCGGGCGGCACCGATTCGATCTTCGGACTGCCTTTGCCTCAGATAAACTGAAACGTTCGTGCCTCTAACCTGTTGAGAGAGAGCGAATCTCGTTGTAACTCTCTCGCACGGGCCGAATATATGACAGCGTAACGATCCTCGTCCCCAATTGTGGGGACACCAACGAAAGGAACACTGTGAGATCCAGATTCAGCACCTTCGCCGCCGCCGTCTCCATCGCCGCGGCCGGCGTGGGCGTGGCAGCGGGTGCCGCGTCCGCCGCTCCGCTGCCGCTGACCGATGTGTCACCGGTCAACGACGAAGGCACCGGCGCAGCCACCGGTTCCGCCGATCAGCTGCTTCCGGTGCTGCTGCCCCTCCTGCTGAGCGGTTCCGCCGGGGGCGATGCAGCGGCCGGTGCAGGCGCCGGCGGCGGCGCGTAAGAGGTACACCCGTACGTCTCCCCGTCGATATCGCGGCCCCTGTTCGCCGGGCGTGGCCGCTCCGGTGAGAGACGTACCGCACCACCCAAATCTGCGTAGGCTCTGGAAAATTCATCCGTAGCCGCCGGTCCCGGAAGGCGCTCACAGCCTTCCGGGACCGTTTCTTCTCCGGCTCCCTTTCGCCGGGATTTCGCTCGAGCGATGCGGCCGAGCACCCGCATCAGGCCGACATGCAGCGCATAAGTCGCGTCCGCGGCGCTCATCCAGCCGCCGCGGTTCGCCTCGGCGGCCGCGTTCGCGAGCGATCGCCGACGGCCACCGGATGGATCGCGCCTAACCCCGACCGCCCGATCCGCCGCCAGGGCCGACACCACGGGCCGAATACGTCCGGCGGATCCCGGCGTGGCTACCGGTCGCGGACGGTAGCGCGGGGCGCCGGAGTCATGGCGAGCGCTTCGGGGACGGCGGCGAAGACATCGCGTACTCGGCGCGCCAGTGCGGCGGTATCGGTTTCGCGGGCGCCGTCGCTCCACACGTCCAGGGCGCGATGGAACGCGGCGACCACGATATCGAGCGCCAGCCGCGGACGCGGATCGGCGGGAAGGCCGATATCGAAACGGTTGTGCAGGATCAGCAGGGCATCGCGGACCGTCCGGTCACAGAACTGAAGGTTGTTCGCCGCCATGGCGGGGGTGGATTGCGCGAGCCGGTGACTGCGGGCGGCTCGCTCGGCCCAGCCGTCCGGCGGCATCCGATCCAGCGCCGCCAGCACACTGCCCTGCACCGTCCCGTACAGCGTTCCGGCGGATTCGCGGGTCGCGAGGTCGTCCAGGAAAGCGGCCCAGAGATCCCGCAGTGGGGCCATGGCGACGTCTTCCTTGCTGGTGAAGGTCCGGAAGAAGGTGCGTTTGGAGACGTCGACGGCATCGCAGAGTTCGTCGAGGGTGGTGTTGTCGAACCCGTTCTCCGCGAACAGTTCCAGAGCGGTGTCGACCAGTGCCTGCCGCGTGCGTTGTTTCTTGCGTTCCCGCAGCGGCAGCCGGTCGCGCGCAGCGTCGGCCATGGTCACAGCGTAACCACTCACGCCCCTTGTCCGCTATCGCCTCTTGACGCCAATTGCCACTTAGTGGCATTTTGTCTCGGAGGCCGTGGCGCACTCGGCACCACCGGATTCCTCATGACTCGAAAGGTGCGGTCATATGCGCGCATTGGTCATCGATCGTTCGGCTCCGGCGGGCCTACGTATCGGCGAGGTCGCCGATCCGGAGCCCAACCCGCACCAGGCGGTGATCCGGGTGACCGCGACATCGCTCAACCACGGCGAGGTCCGCTTCGCCTGCCGCGACGCACCGCAGGGGTCGGTACCGGGCTGGGACGCGGCCGGGATCGTGGAGCGCGCCGCCGCCGACGGGTCCGGGCCGGCCGCCGGTACGGCGGTGATCACGCTCGGCTGGGACGGCGCCTGGGCGGAATACCGCGCGGTCGACACCGATCTGATCGGGACGGCGCCCGCCGGCGCGGAGCCGGCGGCGCTCGCCACGATTCCAGTCGCCGCCACCACAGCGCTGCGCGCCCTGCACCGGCTCGGCCCGCTGCTCGGCCGCCGGGTACTGATCACCGGAGCGACCGGCGGCACCGGGCGGTACGCGGTCCAGCTCGCCCGGCTCGGCGGCGCTTACGTTGTGGCGGCGACCGGCGATCCGGTCACCCACGGTCCGAGCCTGCGCGAGCTCGGAGCCGACGAAGTCGTCACCGGCACCGGTGATCCGGCCACCCCGGTCGACGGCGCGATCGATCTGGTCGGCGGCGCCCATCTCGTCGACGCCTACCGACGCCTCGCCGCGGGCGGGACGGTGGTGGCGGTCGGCCATTCGGCGGAAGCGGACGAAACGTTCCCGTACGGAGCGTTCTTCGGCGACCAGGGTCGGCACGACCGGTCGGTCACCTCGTTCTTCCTACTGGGGTGCGCCGATCTCGGGAGGGATCTGACCTGGCTCGCCCAGCAGGTCGCCGACGGCACGCTGCGGCCGAATATCGCCTGGCGGGGCGAATGGACCCGGTTCGGCGAGGCGGCCGAGGCACTGTTGTCCCGGCGCCTGCACGGTAAGGCCGTCCTGGAAGTGTCCTGATCACGGGTCCGCGGGCGCGGAATCCCGTCCGGACGACCCATCGTGCTTGCGGCGGCCGGTTTCCCGACCTATAGTCGCCGTCAATCGATCGGTGCTCTCCAGAAGTACAGCCGCAGAGCGGGAGCCCGCGTCCGCACGAATCCGGACGATGAGTGGGCGGCACTGTTTGCCCACCCATTTTCAGGAGGAATTCCGTGCACATCGGACTCGGATTGCCCATCGCCGACCCCGCCGCCCTGCTCGACTGGGCCCGGCGCGCCGACGCGGGGCCTTTCTCGACACTCGGCCTGCTCGATCGCCTGGCCTACGACAATCCCGAACCACTGGTGGCGCTGTCGGTGCTCGCCGGCGCCACCACCCGGGTGCGGGTACAGACCGAGGTCCTGCTCGCCCCGCTACGCGATACCGCGCTGCTGGCCAAACAGGTGGCCACACTGGACCGCATGTCCGGGGGCCGGCTGGTGCTCGGCCTCGGCGTCGGCGGTCGCGCCGACGATCATGCGGCGGCGGGTGTCGACCTCGACCACCGCGGCCGCCTGATGGACGAACAACTCCCCCGGCTACGCGCGCTGTGGTCCGGTGAACCGTTCGGCGCCGAATGCGGTCCGATCGGCCCCGCCCCGGTCCGGCCCGGCGGGCCACCGATCCTCATCGGCGGCTTCCGGCCGGTGGCGCTGGCTCGGATCGCCCGCTGGGGCGACGGGTTCCTCTCCGCGGCGCCGGCGCAGTGGTGCGAGGGACTGTTCGATTCGGTCCGCCGGTCCTGGCGCGAACACGGACGGGCGGGCGAACCCCGGATCGTCGCCCAGGTGAATATCGCGATCGGACCGGCGGCCGTGGTCGATGAGGCCCGGGCGGCGGTCGGCGCCTACTACGAGTTCAGTGGCTGGGCGGAGAACACGGTGTCGGGGATGCGTACGACACCGGCGGAGATCCGGGCCGCGATACGGCAGTTCGCCGATCTCGGAGCCGACGAAGTGATGCTGTACTGCTATGGCACCGATCCGGAACAGGTCGACCGCCTCGCGGACCTGATCGGCTGATCGGTTCCCCACCGCGATCGGCGCGGACACCACATCCGGCCGCACCGATCGCGGTTCGGGTCGCACGATTGCCACCGGCGCCGGCCGGGCCGACTCTGCCGCCGACGGCGTCGGCGGCCCAGGGCTGCCGGAGACCACTGAGTTTCCGGCCACTCCGGCGGACAGCAGTTGGAACTCTCCCCTTACGGGAGGGTAGAGTTGCCGCGCCGAGTGCTCGCCGACCGCAGATGTCCGGCGGACGTGGCCGGTTCCCGGGTTCCGGACCGACCCGCGTCCACCCGGCTTCTTCCGATAATTCCCGCGGTGCACCACCGGCCCGCGCGCTCGGCGAACGGAGTCAGCCCCAGTGTCGACGACACACCCCACCGACCGTCCCGGAACGGTGTTCGCGGCACTGCGCAGCCCGAAACAGTTGCGCACCGAAGTACTGGCCGGGCTGGTGGTGGCGCTGGCACTCATCCCGGAGGCGATCGCCTTCTCCGTGATCGCGGGAGTGGATCCGCGGGTCGGCCTGTTCGCGTCCTTCACCATGGCCGTCACCATCGCGTTCACCGGTGGTCGCCGGGCCATGATCTCCGCGGCGACCGGGGCGGTCGCATTCGTGGTCGCGCCGGTGGTGCGTGACCACGGCCTGGACTATCTGCTCGCCACGGTGATCCTGGCGGGCGTACTCCAGATCGCCCTCAGCCTGGCGGGGGTCGCGAAACTGATGCGGTTCATCCCGCGCAGCGTGATGGTCGGTGTGGTCAACTCGCTGGCGATACTGGTCTTCCTCGCCCAGCTCCCCCAGCTGATCGGTGTCCCGTGGCTGGTGTATCCGCTGGTGGCCGCCGGGATCGTGATCATCGCGCTACTCCCCAGGCTCACCGCGGCGATACCGGCACCGCTCGTGGCGGTGATCGTGCTCACCGCCGTCACGGTGGTATTCGGCCTGCACGTGCCCGATGTCGGCGGGCAGGGCGAACTGCCGTCGGCGCTACCGATCCCGCTGGTTCCGCACGTGCCGTTCGACATCGAAACATTGCGGATCATCGCGCCGTACGCCTTCGCGATGGCGGTGGTCGGACTGCTGGAATCGCTGATGACCGCCAAACTCGTCGACGACATCACCGACACTCCGTCCGACAAAACGCGCGAGAGCTGGGGGCAGGGCATCGCCAATATCGTCACCGGTTTCTTCGGCGGGCTCGGCGGTTGCGCGGTGATCGGGCAGACCGTGATGAACGTGAAGGTCTCCGGCGCGCGTACCCGTATCTCCACTTTCCTGGCCGGTGTCTTCCTGTTGATCCTGGTGGTCGGGCTGGGTGGGCTGGTGGCGCGGATCCCGATGGCGGCCCTGGTGGCGGTGATGATCATGGTGTCGGTCACCGCGATGGATTGGCATTCCCTGGCGCCCGCGACTCTGCGGCGGATGCCGATCGCCGAAACCGCGGTGATGTTGCTGACCGTCGGCGTCACCGTGGTCACCCACAACCTCGCCTACGGCGTGGTCACCGGTGTCGTGACGGCGATGGTCGCCTTCGCGCACCGGGTCGCGCATTTCACGGAGGTCGTCCCGGTGACCACCACGGATCACGATGACACCACCCGGGTGTACAAGGTGCGCGGCGAACTGTTCTTCGCCTCCAGCAACGATCTCGTCCACCGATTCGACTACAGCGGCGATCCGCCCAATATCGTGCTCGATATGTCCGAAACCCATATCTGGGACGCCTCCACGGTAGCCACGCTCGACGCCGTCACCACCAAATACGCCGCCAAGGGCAAACGAGTGGAGATCCTGGGCCTGAATCCCGCCTCGGTCGCCCGTCATCAGCGGTTGTCGGGGCATCTGACCGGCGGTCACTGAGATGGGTGCCGACGGTCGTTATCTTCAGATCGGCCAGGTGGCAGCGCGAACCGAGCTGTCCCTCAAGACCATCCGGCACTACGACGAGGTCGGGCTGGTGCAGCCGTCCGCGCGGTCGGCGGGCGGGTTCCGGCTGTACACGGCCGCCGACGTGGACCGGCTGGTCCTGATCCGCCGGATGAAACCCCTCGGCTTCACCCTCGCGGAGATGAAACGCCTGCTGGACGCCATCGATCTCGTCGACGACGCCACCACCGCGGCGGCACTGCGGGAAACCGCGGACGTGGATCTGCGGGCATTCCGGGACCGGGCCTACGACAGTGCCGAACGGCTGCGCCGCCAGCTGGCCTACGCCCAGGAATTCGCCGACCTGCTCACGGAGCGGACTTCGTGACCGGCCACCGCCACCATGAGGTGAACGGTGCCACGGACCGCGCGAACCGTGCCCGATCCCACGGGTACGGTTGCGCCCCGGACGCGGTGGCGTCGCCGACGCGGGCGTCGGCGGTCCGACCGCGGATCTGCACGACTCGCTGGTAGAACCCCGGGCCGCGCACAGAAGGCCACCAGCCGTGCGCTCGCCGGCGTGCCGCGCTCGGATATCGCCTGCCCAGGGTGGGAAATTCAGTAAAACGAGCCGGTCGGTCTCGTCATTATTTTGACATTCGTGCTACAAGGTCGAGACGAGCTACTCGGGCAGATCCGAAGACTGTCGCTGGAGGCCGGCGAGGGCCGCGGCGGTGCCGCGGTGATCCTCGGGGCCCCCGGCGAAGGGAAAACGGCGGTGCTGGCCGCCGTCGGAGAGTCGGCAGGTGACACCTGACGCACGCTGCGCTGTCGTGGGATCCGCGGCGGGGCCGAGATCGCCTTCGAAGGGCTGGAGTCGATACTCGCCGCGGTCGCCCTCGGCAGCCTGCTCGCCGGATTCCTGCTGACCGCGCTCGGCAGCCCCGTCACCGGCTGGACGGCGATCGTGGGCATGCTGCTACTCGCCGTGGTGGGACGTTCGGTGGTGCGCGCACCCGCTGAGCGCACAGCGGGCCGATCGGTCACCGGGTCAGGGCCGTAACAGGAAATCCACCAGGGCGGCCCGCTCGGCGGCCGATGCCCGTCCGGCCCGCGGCGAACTCGACAGATGCAGCGCGCCGATACCCATCGCGAACATCCACTCCGCCCGCCGGGCCGCGGTGTCCGGATCGAAACCCTGGTCCAGGAACGCCTGCTGTACCGCGCGGCGCGCCCGCCGATCCGAGGCGCGAGTGCTGGCGGCCGCGCGCGGATCCGATCGGGCCCATTCGCGCATGGCACGTTCCAGTGTCCAGTGCCCAGGGCTCGCGAGCAGGGCCATCATCGCGATCAGCCGCTCCCGCGGCGGTTCGGCGCCCAGCGCGTCCATCCGGCGGTGTTCCCGGTCGCGCCAGCCGCCCCAGGAGGTCACCAGCGCGTCCTTGAAGGCGGTGATATCGGGAAAATGGTGGTAGAAACTACCTTTGGTGACACCGAGGTGCCGGCACACATCGTCGAGTTTCAGCGCCCGGAAGCCCTGTTCGGCCAGAATCGTGTAGCCGCTCTGCAACCAGTCCTCGACCGTCAACTGGACAGCACCCCGAGCTCGCGCCATCGCGTCAGCCTAGAGGGCGCGGCCGCGCAGGCCCATCCCGGCGACGGTCAACTCCGCTCGCGATCTTCGCCCGCACCGCCCATATCCGGCACCCGGCCCGCGGCCCGTGCCTCGATACCGGCGACGATGGTATCGGCGACCAGACGCGCGTGGCGGCGTACCGCCCGCTCGGAAAGCGGGTCGCCCGGGGACATACGGGTGGCCAGCGGCAGGAGCGCGAACGGTGCGGTGGCACCGTGGGCGATGAGGAAATGCAGAGTCCGCAGATCATCGCGGTTCAGGATCTGCTGCCGGATCAGTGGTTTCAGCGGTTCGGCGAGCAGTACCAGCATCGGTTCGATGTGCCGGTCGAACAGGTAGGTCAGACGCGGGCCCTCGATCGCCGATTCCATACTGATCAACCGCACCACGTCGGGGTATTCGGCCTGGATTTCCAGAAAGCGGATGATGCCCGCCCGGAATTCCACGAGCGGGGGCAGATCGTCGCGTTCGGGCCGGATCCTCAGCAGCGTCACCGCATTGGCGAAGATCCAGTCCACCACCGCGTACCACAGTGCTTCCTTGGTGCCGAATCGCTGATGGATCAGGTTGTGGCTCACCCCGAGTTCCCGGTTGACCGCCGCCACCGACGCCCCGGCGAATCCGTCGCGCGCGAAAACCCGCAGGGCGGCGGTCAGGATCTCGTCCGCGGACGCCGGTGAATCACCGGCGGGCGGCCGGCCCCGGCCTTTGCGCGGACCCCGTGGTTCCGATGCGACCTCTACGTCCATGAACCGGATTATATTGACAGCTATCAATTTCTCTGCGAGGGTGACAGCGATCACAAAGCTGCGCGGTGTGGCGGATCGCGGAGGGGCGGCCCCGGTCGCCGTCCATGGCCGCCGCGCGCCCGACGAGGACGGGATACTGCCATGGAATCCTTTGTGCACCTGCGGAAGGGCATTACGCCCGACCGGTTGCACGCCGATCTCGACGGCCTGAAGGACGACGAACTGGGTCGCGGCGGATTCACCGGGCGCACCGCCCAGCTGTACCGGCGCAACGAGCCGATGGGGTATCGCGCGCAGGGCCCGCTGGCCCCGGTCGACGTTCTCGCCGACGCGCTGACACCCACCGATTCCACCGATCCGGCCGGATCACCGCTACTGCTGTTCTCCAATGCCGATTGCCGGATCCGGCTCAGCCGGCGCACGCGGGAGATGCCGTTCTTCGCCCGCTATGTCGACGGCGATCTGCTCTCGTTCGTGCACAAGGGAACCGGCCTGCTGGAAACCGAGTTCGGGCCGATGCGCTACCGCGAGGGCGATTGGGTCTATATCCCGAAGGCGTGCACCTTCCGCCAGGTGCCCGACAGTGAGACGACCTGGCTGATGATCGAGGCCACCGAGGAATTCCGGGTCCCGCCGCCGGGCCCACTGGGCCGGCACTTCCCCTTCGATCCCAGCCGGATCGTCGTACCGGAACCACAGGCCATGGACGACGACGGCCGCGACGAGTACGAGATCCGCCTGGTACACGAGGGCGGGCCGACTTCGCTGTTCTACCGGCACCATCCGCTGGACGTGGTGGGCTGGCAGGGCGACAATTTCCCGTTCACGTTCAATATCGCCGACTACAACGTCGTGCTGTCCGATACCGTCCACCTACCCGCCACCGTGCACCTGTTCATGCAGGCCACCGGCGTGTACGTGATGAACTTCCTACCGAAACGGGCCGAATCGGCGCCGGGCACCGAAACCATCCCGTGGTACCACCGCAACGCCGACTACGACGAGATCGCGTTCTTCCACGGCGGTGACATGTACGGCGTGCCGATGCCGCCGGGCCTGATCTCCCATGCGCCGCAGGGTGTTCACCACGGTGCGCCGGAGAAGATGCGCGAACGCGCCCGCCGCAAACGCGAGGAGATCACCCGGATCGGCTGGACCACCATCGCGGTCGATACCCGCCGCCGGCTCATCCCCTCCCCCGAGGTCATGGCCGGCAACCTCGGCGCGCACTGAGGGTCCGGCACCGACACCGCCCGGACGCCGATCCGCCGACCCCGCGCGGCCGGGGCGGGCGGACACCGTTCGGAAGTACGACGAGCGAAGGCAGGCAGCACGATGTCCCACCATGTCGAACGCGTCCCGTATGTGGTC
>JABFXT010000406.1 GCA_013361595.1 Nocardia sp.
CAGTACGGCCTTCGCCCGCTGTTCGCGAGAATCGGCGGTCGACCCCTCGGGCTCATAGCGCCGTGGGCCGGCCGGAGCTACTCCGGTTGTCGCTGCGATACCGGCGACCGGGCTGGGTACGGTGAGCGCATGCCGGATATCTCCGCCGGGTCCCGCACCGGCCGTCCGCGCGACAGTCGAGTGGACACCGCACTGCTCGAAGCCGCCGCGCACCTGATCGCGGAACGCGGTTATGGTGCGCTCACCCTGCAGGCCGTCGCCGACGCGGCGGGGACGAGCCGGCCCGCGCTGTACCGGCGGTACAGCTGCCGCGCCGATCTCGTCGTCTCGATGCTGATCGAGCGGTACGGATTGCAGCCCGGCGCCGAGGATCTGGGCGGGATCGAGGCGGAGTTGCTCGCGATCCAGCAGCATCAGTGTGAGCTGTTCAACGACCCCGTTCTGCGCCGGGCAGTCCCCGGTCTACTGGAAGAGCTCGGTCGTACCCCGGAGATCGCGCACCGGTTCGAAGAGCAGTTCCTGCGGCCACGCCGGCGCTCGACAGCGACGATCCTGGAACGCGCGGCCGCCCGCGGCGAGATCGCTCCCGGATTCGACCCCGAATGGGTGTGTGACCTCATCACGGGACCGATGCTCATGCGCGCGCTGGTACCCGGCCTCGGACCGATCGACGAAGAGTTCGTGCGATGCACGGTGCAGTCCGCACTCGACGCCGTGGGCCGTCCCCGGCAGTGAGAACTCGATGTTCGACCACATATTGCCGCCTCGTCAATTATCATTACAACGCGAAATGTAATGAAAGGCGTGGATCATGCGGGACGATGTGGAATTCCTCAGCGGCGGAGTCACCCTGCGCGGCTGGCTGTATCGGCCGGAAGACCGCACCGGCTCCGTGCCGCTGGTGGTGATGACCCACGGGTTCGCCGGCGTCAAGGAGTGGGTCGCACCGTTCGCCGAGTTCTTCAGCGCGGCCGGACTCGCCTGCCTGGTCTACGACCATCCCGGCTTCGGCACCTCCGACGGCGAACCGCGCTTCGAGGTCGACCCCGCCGCACAGATCGAGGGTTATCGCGACGCGGTCACCTACGCACAGACACTCGACGGAATCGACGGCGATCGGATCGGGATCTGGGGAACCAGTTACGCCGGCGCCCATGTCCTGGTGGTCGCGGCCACCGACCGCCGCGTCCGGGCCGTGGTCTCCCAGGTCCCGCTGACCGACGGCTGGGCGACCTTCGGGCGCCTCGTACCGTCGATCATGCTTCCGGCCGTGCACCAGGCCATCGCCGCGGATCGGCTGGCCCGCGCCGCGGGCGAACCGCACCAGACGATCAAGGCGGCCTCCGACGACCCCACCGAACTGGTCGCCATGCCGGGTACCGAGGTCTACGAATGGTTGATGGCCAACGGCCCGCAGGTACCGACCTGGCGCAACGAAGTCACTCTGTCCAGCGTGGACAAGTTCCAGAGTTACGCACCGGAAGCTTTCCTGCGCCGTGTTTCCCCCACCCCACTCCTGATGGTGATCGCGGCAGAAGACACGCTCACTCCCAGCGATATCGCACTGCGGAGTTATGCAAACGCGCTGGAGCCCAAACAGCTCGAGCTGGTACCCGGCGGTCACTTCGCCGTCTACGGTGACCGATTCGACCAGGCATCGGCGGCCGCCCGCGACTTCTTGCTGGCGAAACTCGCCGGACAGTGACAGACCGGTCCCACCACGGCGATCGCGTCGAGGCAGA
Source organism: Nocardia sp. (assembly GCA_013361595.1). GTDB lineage: Bacteria > Actinomycetota > Actinomycetes > Mycobacteriales > Mycobacteriaceae > Nocardia. The sequence continues at coordinate 1,743 of JABFXT010000406.1, forward strand.
TACTCGCCTCGACCGATCACCCTGGTGGGGCCGGCGACCTCTCGCACGGAAAGGACCCGCTGGCCGCGTGTTGCACGGTCGAGAGCAGGTAATCGAACGGGGCACGACGCTCCTGGAAGCCCGCCGGACAGGCCGGGCCGGCGCCCTGCTCATCACCGGCGACTCCGGCCAAGGCAAGACCGCACTGCTGGACAGCGCGGCGAACCTGGAGGATCAGAGCTCACCGATACCGGTGCACCCGGACGACCACGGCCACCGGGTAGGCCTCGGGCTGCTCGCACTCCGCGCGGAACTCACTGCCGAACGCCCGATGCTCTGCCTGTTCGAAGACGCCCAGTGGTGAGACTGTCCGGCTTCGGCGAGGCCATGTCCCGTATCGCCGAAAGTCTGAAGCACAGCGCCCGGACGTGGACCGACCACATCGCGAACCGCCGATACCGGGAGGGGATCGTTCACCCCGCTGTGCATGGAGCCGACCGGACAACCGGCGCCGAACAGCACGGCTTGCGCGAAATCGACGAAGCAGGCGAGGGACTGACGGTGCCGGAATACACGGGTCCCCTGACAGCGCACATCGACCGGACCGGCCGAGGCCTCGGCGACATTCCTGGTATCCATCGGGTGAACGACGGGCTGTACCGTGGCGGCGGTTACCTGATCGAACCACGACCAGAGGGCTTGCGCCTGCACCGGGATGTCACCTCGAAAATCAGCGGTGACCGTCGTGTCCAGGCCGTTACGGTCCTGCCGGCTGACGACGGATTCGACATCTATACACGCACCGGCACCGCAGACGGTGACACAACGTACTGGAGCACGCGGATGTCTCCACGTGGTGGCGTCAACGACTCGAGCCGCGTGAAGAGGGACGAAGAACGACCGAGTATCGACGACCTGGAGAAAGAGGATCCGATCCGCAAGATACTCGAGGAGTCGTGGTCCGAAGAAGCGAAGGCGAGGTCGGCGCTCGATCGTTTGCTCGAATCGGAGGTTCCGATCGACCGTAGGCTCGCCGAGGCAGGGTTCGAGCCCATCTCCGACAACGTTATGCGGCTGCGTTGCGGCGACACCGAATTGACCGTCAGGATCCGGCCCGACGATACACTCGAATTCCACACATCGGTTCCCGACAGCGACCAGAAGGCGGTATCGCTCGCCGATTCGCGGATCGTCGGCATCGCCGCCGGGCACGGCGGTGAGCCGGGACTGCGGCTGGCCAACGACTGGATGGACTACACACTCACCGGTGAACACTCCTCGAAGCCGGTCGATGTCGTGCTACGGCGTCCGGTCACCGCGGCCGACGTCGGGATCACACCGATCACTCCCCACACGGAACCGACCGGGTTCGTCCGCGGCGGGGACAACCCCACCAGCCGGATCGAGCAACTCACCGAAATCAACGGATACCCCCTCGACGACCTCGAGCGCTGGATGCGACCGTTCGACCTGACCACCTGGGACCCCGCGGCACCCAATTCCTTCGGGTCGGTCGCGGGGTACCTCGGCACCCACGACAGCCTGCGACAAACCCTGGCCCGCGACAACGACCTCGTACGCAACCTCGGACTCAGCCACACCGACCTCGCCCAAGCCATCCATGTCGACCACACACTTGCCAGGAGATACGGAGTCCACTCCTACAGCGGGGAAGGCGGCCACACCTACACCAGCGAACGAACGTCTCATAGTATGGGCCCGCAGCGTTCGCCGTTCCGCGACAACACCTCCGGTATGTATGACAGCCACGCCACCAACACCACCACCGGCGCTTCGGTGAACATCTCCGAACTCGGCAGCCACATGATCGAACGATACGGCTTCTACCAAGGCCTCGGCACCAGCTACCGGTCCGCGCCCGAAGACATCATCTCCACCTTCGGGCACCTCCTCGACCGGGGCGGCGGGCCGGAACGACTCCAGCAGGTACTCACCGAAGTCAACACCCGCCACGGTTGGCATCATCCATTCGATCCGTAATGTGTGCCGGAAGCCCCAGCGGGACGATGAAGTGGAACGACATCGACTCCAGCGGTCCGGGCTGCGGATGGACCGCCCAGATCCGGGAGATATCACCAGTCGAGCGGAGAATGTCGCCGGCTTGCCGTATCGAACGTTGTGAACGCCGCCGCGGCCAGGATCATGACCGCCGAAACCAGCAGCGCCACATCCAGCCCGTGATGGAACGCTGTCTTTCCAGTCTCTATCACCTCGTTCAGCTTCCCCAGGTACGGGAAATAGGGACTGATGTCGAGACCTGGTGGAATACCACCACGCTCGACGGCTTCCACCGCGCCGGGTTGTAGTTCGGGTGGAAGGCCCAGTTCGGTCATCCGCTGCTCCAGATCCGCGGTGAGCAACGAATTCACCAGTGCCCCCAGCACTGCCACCCCGAACGCCGCACCGACCTGGCGCATCGTATTGGTCACCGCGCCGGCCATACCCGAATGCTCGCGCGGCACCCCGGACATCACAGCCGAGGTCAACGGCACCACCGCGACTCCGAATCCCGCTCCCGCCACCGCCATCGCACAAGCCAAGGGAAGATCTCGCACCTCACCGGCGAGGGCGAGGCGGGTCAGCAGGATCCCACCGGCACCGACCACGCAGCCGATGATCATGGGGACCCGTGCGCCTCGACGCGCCACCCAGTAGCCCGCGACCAGCGATCCGATAGTGATCGCGACAGCCATCGGCGCGAAGACCGATGCCGTACGCGCACCCGAATACGATTGCATCACTTGCAGATACAGGGCAGTGAAGAAGAAGATCGAGAAAATGCCGAAGTAGACAGCGAACGCCACCACCAGCGCGCTGCGGACTGTCGGCAATCGCAGATACCGGAAGTCGAGGATGGGGGCGCGGGACCGCCGTTCGACAACGACGAAACCGACCAGGGCCATCACTCCGAGTACGAACAGCGCAATCACCGAGGGAGCTGAATACCCGACTTCTTCACCACGGGTCGCCGCGTAGATCACCCCCCCGAGGAAGGCAGCGCCGAGCAAAGCTCCGGCCCAATCGATCGGCTCGGGGCGCGGATCGGCGCTTTCCGGGACCGACCAGAGCGCGGCCACCAGTGCCACCGCTCCGATCACCAGGTTGAACCAGAAGATCGATCGCCACCCGTACGCGTGCACCAGCACGCCGCCGAGCACCGGTCCGGCCGCCAACGCCAGCCCGGAGGCGGCCGCCCACACGCCGAGCGCCTTCGCGCGCGTCCGCTCCCGCGGGTAGATATGCCGCAACAACGACAGGGTTCCCGGCTCCGAAGCCGCCGCGCCCACACCCATGATCACGCGACCGACGATGAGAGCCGACACACCGGCCGCCAGCGCCGACACGACCGACCCGGCGCAGAAGATCACCAACCCGACCATCATGACGCGTTTGCGGCCCCAGCGGTCACCGAGCGATCCGCCCGTCAACATGAGACACGCGAATACCAGGGTGTAGCCGTTGACAACCCACTGCAGGGAAGTCACATCCGCTTTCAGATCACTTCGGATAGCACCGAGCGCGACACTGACGACCGTAGTATCCAGAAAGGTCACGAACACCACCGCGGTCACCGCAGCCAGAGCCACACCTGGACGTTTCGTTGTGCCCGGAATATTTTCCCTCAACCCCACCGGCACAGGCTACCGGCGCGGCCACCGCACACATACCGCCACCGCCGTCCGAGAATCCCGAACGGGCCGATGGGCCGTCGTTCCCCGGCGGGCGCCGACCGACCGGCCTATCTCTCCCGGCCACCTCGCTTTCCCACCCGACCGAGAATTGTCACCGATGGCGCGCCGAGTCGGTCGGGTCGCGACGCGAGGCCGGGTTTCGGGTTTCGGCGATCCAGCGCAGCGAGCGGACGAGGCGGTTCCATCGGGCGGGGCGGGAAACGGAGCCGGTGAGGGCGTGTTCGGCACGGTCCAGGCAATCTGCCAGGAGGGCGTCGTGCATCCATCGGTAGACCAGGGGCCACGTCAGTCGCGCCCGGCCCCGAGCGTTCATGGCGAGCAGGTGAACCAGATCGGTGCCGTCGGAAGTGGGACGGACGGTGAATTCGTGGAAACCTTCGAAGCCGCGGGGCCCGGTGAAACGGAAGCGCACCCAGCGGCCCGGTACGTAGTGCTCCACCGTGTACCGGACAGGGCCGTGCCCGCCGACCGCGCCTGCTTCGAGTGGGCGGTCGAACCGCATCGCCGGCCAGGAGTACAGCGGCCAGAGCGCGTCCTGCGCGTCGGCGAGGCTGTCCACCAGTGCGCCGACCGCCGTCACCGGCGCGGGCAGGTGACGTAGGTGGATGTTGACGACAGCCATATTCGGCTCCTGACTTCGGGCCGGCAGGGCGTTGCTGCCCGCCGACGGGCGGGGCCGGGTCGCGGGAGATCGACCGGCGGAGTCCGGTGCGGGCAGTCGCCTCCGACCGCCCCAGTTTTAGAGAGAAATCTCTAAAACAAATTAGAGCATATCCTCTACTACATGGGAAGGCCACCGAGGCACGACGCCGACCGGCTTCTGGACGCCGCCGCCGAACTCCTGGCCGGAGGCGGACCGGCCGCTGTCACCATGTCGGGAGTGGCCAGAGCCGCCGGCGCACCGAGCGGGTCGGTATATCACCGCTTCCCGGATCGCCCTGCGCTACTGGCCGCGCTGTGGTCACGCGCGCTACGGGGATTCCACGACGAACTCTTCCCCGCGCTGAGTCTCGGGGAACCGCAAGAGGCGATCCGCCGCGGTGCCCGTGCGAGTCTCGAATGGGCGCGGCGCAATTCCCGCGAAGCGCATGTCCTGCTCGCCGGAGCAAAAGAGCTGGATGAGCAGAACTGGAGTGCGCAGGCCCGCAGGGCCAACGCGCGAGACAACGCCGCGCTGCACAACGCCCTGAGGTCCCTGGTCGAGAACGGCGACGATACCTCCCCCGAAGCGGCCGACCGGGCACTCCTCGCGGTGGTCGACCTGCCCTACGCCATGGTCAAGCGATATCTGAGTACGGGCCGGCAGATCCCGGACTACGCGCCCGAGCTCGCCGAGCGGGCGGCGGCAGCCCTGTTCGCTACGAGGCGAAGCCGGACAACCGACACCCCCGCGACGTACCACAGCAACGAAACCGCGCAATAGAGCAATCGGCTCCGGAGTAGCCGCCGGGTCGCCGACGTGACAGGCTCGAGACCGGCGGCCGACACCCGATCCGCAGGCAGTTCGCGATGGTGGTTCGAGCGGGTGTCGCCGGGCGCCGTCCTCACCTCGGCAATCCGTTCACCGCGATCCGACGGAGACTGTCGGCGAGAATGTTCGCCGACGGGCTCAGCGCCCGGGCGGCCGCGGCTGGTGATCCCGACCCTGTGCCCGATCGAGTCGAGCTGACCGGGGGTCCGAAGACGGCCGTCGTCTCGGCCGATCAGGCTCGGCAACCATCGTCGGCGCGGGCTTCACCGGTCTGGAAGTCGCCACCGAGTTGGTCGGGCGGCTCGCCGATCCGGCGCTTGCCGCCGAGTCGGCCGGTCCACCCCGGGTCGTTCTGGCCGAGCGTGCCGAGACCGTCGCTCCGGATCTCGGGCCCGGCCCACGCCCGGCGATCGAAGAGGCATTGGCGAAGCTGGGCGTCGAGGTCCGGCTCGGCCGGAGCATCGCATCGGTGAACCGGGTCTCGTCCGGTTCACCGACGGTTCCGGGCAAGTACGCCGGTTACCACGCCGCCGACGACCTGCTGGGTCTTCCGCTTGCCTCGTTCACCCCCGCCCCCTACGCAATGTGTGTCGACCTCGGCGCGGCCGGAGCGGTATCGACCAGCGGCTGGGAACGCACCGTGGTCAGCACCGGGGATGCGGCGAAGCAGCGCAAGACGACCACGAACCGGGAGCGGATCCATCCCCGCTCGGCGATGCCGCGGAACTCCTGCGGGTCGCCGATTATCAGGTCGGAGTGCGGCCTCCGCCGCCGAGATCTGATTCCGGCCGTCGGGAAGGGCGGACCGCGCCGGACCCATCATCAGTAGGAAGTCCGGAACGCCGCCGGGCGAGTGGGCCCGGCGGCGGGCTGGCCGGGTGTCGGTCAGTCCTGCTCGAACAAGTGGTCGTAGCCGATTGCGAAGCTGTTGTCGGAGGGGTCGACAACCGCGTGGAGCCGGTCACCGATCAGCGGACGGGGGATACCGGCCGGTACTTCGCAGTCGGCCTTGAACGTATCGAAACCGGGGCCACTGATACGCACCCTGAGTTCGGCGACATCCGGGTTCTCACCACCCTCACGTATCCGGACTGCGAGGATCTCCGCCGTCGAAACGACCCCGACGGCCCGGAATCGCTTCGCGTTCCACCTTTCCCCGTAGGTGGTCACCGCAATGGCGACGCCGATCGGGAAAGTGATGATCGCCGGGCACAACCCGTTCCACAACGAATCACTGGTCAACGCGATAACAGGCCCCGACAACATCAGGCCGACCGCGATCGAGTACGTGAACACCTGGGCAACAGGGCCGATGAGTTCGACTTGCCTCGGTTCTCTGTCGCTACCGGACACTTCGACATCATAGTGACGGGACCGCTCCCGGATGGCGTAATCCCGCCCCGGCCCCGCACTGCCCGTCCCACCAGAAGCCGCACCGCCGGCAGCTGTCGCGACGTGACCGCTCTACCGGTGTGTTCGTAAACTACTCGAGGCCCGGGCACATCGGTGCCGGCGTCTACACACATCCTGGACGGCGGTCCGCCCAGCTCTCACCTATCTGATCAATGCGCGGTCCAACCTCCATCCACCGGCAGAACCGTGCCGGTGATGTAGCCGGCGTCGCGGCTCGTCAGCATCATCGCCGCCGCGACGATCTCGGACGGCTCGGCCCAACGACGCAGGGGAACTTCCGTGGCGAGGAACTGCCGCACCTGGAGGTCGTCCTCGATACCGGCGTTGAGTGGAGTGCGAAACGGGCCGGGGGCCAGCGCGTTGACCGTGATTCCGGTCTCCGCGAGTTCGACTGCGAGACTGCGGGTGAGCTGGACGACCGCGCCCTTGCTGGCCGCATAGCCGGACCGGCCTGCCGAGCCGACCAGGCCGAGCGCACTCGCCAGTGTCAGGATTCGGCCCTGGCCGGTGCCGCGCATGTGACGCACCGCTGCTCGGCACGTCAACCAGGTACCCACCACGTTGACCTCCAGACAGGTCCGCAGCGTGGACACATCCAACTGGTCGAGGGTGCCGCGGGCCTGGACACCCGCACTGGTGACGACCACGTCCGGCCGGCCGTACTCGTCACGAACTCTGTCGAAGAGACCGTCTACCGAATCCTCTTCGGAGACATCGCATCCCATTCCGCGCACCTCACCACCAGTGTCGGCTCGAAGCTGTCCGGCCGCCGTTCGACACCGCTCTACCGACCGACTTGCCACGACAACAGTCGAGCCTGCCTTCGCCAGTCCGGCGGCTATCGCGTAGCCCAAGCCCGCCGATCCCCCGGTCACAACAGCGACCTGGCCGATCCTCGACGCCCGATCCGGATCGCTCGCCCTATCGTTCTCCTGCATCTGGTCCATCTTTGCCGGACCTGCTTCCGTCGCGACGGCGAACCCAGGTGATCGTCGAGGACGCCTCGATCGGTGGGGTCGAATGGATCGTCTCCACGGGCCGCGCTGCGGCGACGGCGGGTTCGTCAGCCCTGAGCGCGACGATCAGATCACTCGCCGCGCTACGAAGGGCTCGGCGGGCGGCCGGTCACCGCAGTACGATCCCGAGGTCTGGAAAGGCTCTGGTCACCGGAGGTCCGTGCGGGCGGGTGGACAGCGGCTTCCATGAGTGTGTCGAGCACCTGCCGGGACCCCTGGAGCTGGGTTATGGCGTGATCGATCCGAGCGTGTTCCCGGCGCAACTGGGCGATCATCCCCGGGCACGGTGACGGCACGAGTTCTTCGCCGTCGCCGTGGACGCAGTGCAGAATCCTGGCGATGACGGTAGTCGTCAGTCCTGCGGCGAGTAACCGCCGGATATGCGCCACCGTGGCGATGTCGGACTCGGCGTAGTCGCGGTAGCCGTTGGAGCGACGAGCCGGGCGGAGCAGACCCTGGTCCTCGTAGTACCGCAGCAGTCGCTCGTTCACACCGGTAGCACGTGCCAGGGCGCCGATTCGCACGGTGGCCTCCCTCGTCGGACTTGACCTTCTCACTGATGTGAGACTTTAGCCTCCCTTCGTACCCAACAGAGGAACCGAAGGAGTCAGTGATGGCAGGTGTGGTGATCATCGGAGCCGGGCCGGGAATCGGTCTGGCCGTCGCCCGGCGTTTCGCGCGCGAGGGAATGCCGATCGCCGGGATCGCTCGATCGGAGGCCACTTTGCGGGCCCTGGCGGCCGAACCTCTCGAGGCACCCATTGCCACCTTTGCGGCGGACTGTACCGACGAGATCGCGCATCGCGACGCGC
>JABFXT010000341.1 GCA_013361595.1 Nocardia sp.
GTTGTCGGGGCCCGCCCCGGGTCTGGACCGACGGAGCGGGGGAGCGAAGCGGAGGAGCGGAGGAGGGAAGACCCGGGGTAACGAGGGCCCCGACCATGCGACGCCGGAGGCGACGCCATTCAGCACAGCCCATACCATGGTCGGCGTGAGTACCGTCTACGACTGCGCCGATCCCGACTCGCGCGCCGCCGGCCTGGCCGCGGCGACCAGTGCTCTGAGATCGGGGCGGTTGGTCGTCGTGCCCACCGATACCGTTTACGGTCTGGCTGCCGACGCGTTCGATTCGGCGGCTGTCGCGTCGTTGCTGGCGGCCAAGGGGCGGGGCCGGGATATGCCGGTTCCGGTGTTGGTCGGTTCGTGGAACACGATCGACGGGCTGGTGTTCTCGGTGCGGCCGCAGGCCCGGGACCTGATCCGGGCGTTCTGGCCCGGCGGGCTGAGTATCGTTGTGCAGCAGGCGCCTTCGTTGTCCTGGGATCTCGGTGATGCGCGTGGCACGGTGATGCTGCGGATGCCGCTGCATCCGGTGGCGCTGGAGTTGTTGCAGGAGGTCGGTCCGCTGGCGGTGTCCAGCGCGAATATTTCCGGCCGGCCGCCGGCCGAGAATGTGACCCAGGCGCGTGAGCAGCTCGCGGCCCAGGTGGGTGTGTATCTGGACGGCGGCCCCGCCCAACACGCGCTTCCCTCCACCATTGTCGATCTCACCGCTGATCAGCCGCGGATTCTGCGGGTGGGCGCGGTGCCCACCGAGGCGGTCGCCGAAGTGCTGGGAGTCACTCCCGATGATCTGATCGGGTCCGTCGCGCGGTGAAAGTACCGGTTTCGATGAAGGTCCGGGCGGTATTCCCGGCCGCCGGGCGGTGGTCGGCGCTATGACCGGTTACGGTGCGGTCGTCCCGCTGCGCGAGCTGCTCCTGGTGCTGTTGATCTCGGCGGCGGTGACCTATCTGGCCACCGGCGGGATCCGCACGCTGGCGATCGGGTTCGGCGCGGTGGCCATTCCGCGTGATCGCGATGTGCATGTGAAGCCGATTCCCCGGATGGGCGGGGTGGGTATGTACTTCGGTGTGGTAGCGGCGGTGTTGTTCGCTCATCAGTTGCCGGCGCTGCGTCGTGGGTTCGATTACCGGCCCGATATCGCCGCCGTACTGGTGGCGGCGACGATCATCGTCGGGGTCGGCATCGTGGACGATCGCTGGGGGCTGGACGCGCTCACCAAATTCGCCGGTCAGGTCACCGCTGCCGGGGTGATGGCGGTGATGGGCCTGGGCTGGTACCTGATCTACGACCCGTTCAACAACAGCACGGTCGTTCTCGACGGATTACAAGGTGGTCTGGTCACCGTGGCCGTGGCGGTGACGTTGATCAACGCCATGAATTTCGTCGACGGCCTGGACGGGCTGGCCGCCGGGCTGGGGCTGATCGCGTCCTTCGCGGTGTTCGCCTTCGCGGTGGGCCTGCTCACCGAACAGGGCGGTTCGGTGGACAGTTATCCGCCGGCACTGCTGGCCGCTGCCATGGCCGGTGCCTGTCTCGGCTTCCTGCCGCACAATTTCTCGCCGGCCCGGATCTTCATGGGGGATTCGGGATCCATGTTGATCGGGCTGGTGCTGGCCGCTGTATCGACCAGTGCGTCCGGCCGGATCCCGCTGCAGGGGTACGGCCCGCGCGATATCGTCGGCCTGTTGTCGCCGTTGCTGCTGGTCGGCGCGGTGATGTTCATCCCGGTTCTGGATCTGTTGCTGGCGATCGTGCGCCGGGTCCGGGCGGGCGTCAGTTTCTCCACGCCCGACAAGATGCATCTGCATCACCGGCTGTTGCAGATCGGGCATTCGCAGCGCCGGGTTGTGCTGGTGATCTACCTCTGGGTCGGCATTCTCGCGTTCGGCGCGGTGGGTACCTCGGTGATGGATCGCCGGGTGGTGGTGTTGATGATGGCGGCCGGGCTGCTGTTCGCCCTGGTCGTGACCGCTGTTCCGGGTCTGTGGCGTCGGCAGGCGCGGCGGGACGCGGCGGGTTCGGTTTCGGAGTCCGGGTAGAGTTCGGCCCGTGTCCACGAGTCCTGCCGGTCCCAGTTCCTCCGAGAGCGCCGATGCCCCGCTGCGTGCGGCATTGCGGTACGGGTTGATCGGTTTGGTCGTGCTGACCGTGTTGTCGGTGGCGATCGCGACTGCTTTCGCCGGTGTGGCCGGACTGTGGGGCGCGCTGCTGGGGGCCGCGATCGGTGGTGGGTTCATCCTGACTACCGCCGTGGTGGTGCTGCTCGGCGCGAAACTGCCGCCTACCACGGCCGGGCTGGTCATGCTGATCAGCTGGGTGGGGAAGCTGCTGGTCGCGCTGATCGTCATTGCGATTCTGCAGCGATTCGATTTCTACGACCGGGTGGCGCTGTTCCTGACCGTCGTGGGCGCCCTGGTCATCGTGCTGGGGGCGGAAACTTACGGTGTATTGAGACAGAAAGTCCCCTATGTGACCGTCACTGAGCAGGGTCGGGAAGCGGACTCCGACCAGGGGTGACCAGGGTCTACGACAATTTGTCGTAGATTACATCGCCCCCGCTACACGTTGTCGTAGTTCTCTTGGTAAAGTATTGGTAAGCAAGCGACTAAGCCAGGGGCGCCGACCAGGCCCGACCAGCTACCGCTATGCTACTGCCGTGCCGTGCTCGTCAAGGGTTCGGTTCTGCATGTCGACGATGTCGCCGACACACGTACAGACGCCAGCGCGGATCGCCGCTACAGCTGCTGACGACCTCGAGCCGACCTCAGTCGACCCACATTGATCGTCAATGTCCGATCGAACCGCGGGAGCGAAAACTTCCCGCGGCCCGAACACGGGAGAGAACGCTGAGCGTCACCACCTTGGCCGCGGAGTTCCACGCGCCGTCGCTAACCGACTTCTTCCCTCCAGCGGTGCTGTTCGAGGGGACCCCCTTCGAACTCGATCGGCTGATGCTGGTCCGGCTCGTGATGACCGCCGTCCTGATCGCTTTCCTGTTCCTGGCGTTCCGGACTCCGCGAATCGTGCCGAAAAAGCTGCAGAACATCGGCGAAATGGGTCTGGTCTTCGTCAAGGAGCAGATCTGTGACGAGATCCTCGGCAAGGAAAGCGGCCGTAAGTTCTTCCCGCTGATCGCGACGATCTTCTTCACCGTTCTGTTCTTGAACTTCTCGGGTGTGATCCCCGGTCTGAACATCTCGTCGAACGCGCGTATCGGCATGCCGCTGGTACTGGCAGTGATCGCGTATATCGCGTTCAACTACGTGGGCATCAAGAAGTACGGCTTCTTCACCTATATGCGCAGCAGCATCGTCGTTCCGAATGTTCCGCCGGCCATGCACGTCCTGCTCATTCCGATCGAGTTCATCTCGACCTTCGTGCTGCGCCCGTTCACGCTGACCGTCCGACTCATGGCCAATATGCTCGCCGGTCACATCATGTTGGTGCTGTTCTTCAGCGCGACCCAGTTCTTCCTCTTCGACGCGGACGCCTGGATGAAGGTGTTCTCGCCCTTCTCGCTCCTGGGCGGGCTCGCATTCACGCTGTTCGAACTGCTGGTCATTTTCCTGCAGGCCTATGTGTTCGCGTTGCTGACCGCCGTGTACATCAGCCTTGCCCAGCACGCCGACGAACACTGACCGACCGGAACAACCGATAAGGACCTGCTGCACCGCGCCGTCCGGCGGGTGAGCAACAGAAAGGGAATGGAAGACTCATGAGCCTCTCGTACCTGGCCCAGGAAGCTGCCACCAACGAATCCACGCTGAAGGGCCTCGGCGCTGTCGGCTACGGCCTGGCCGCGATCGGCCCCGGCATCGGCGTCGGTATCGTCGTCGGTTAGGCGATCGTGGGTATTGCCCGCCAGCCCGAGCTCTCCGGCACCATCCGGACCAACATGTTCCTGGGCATCGCGTTCACCGAAGCCCTGGCACTGATCGGTCTCGTCGCCGGCTTCATCTTCTGATTCCGATGAACGAGTTCATTCTGCTCGCAGCGGCTGAGGGAGAGGATGTGAATCCTCTCGTCCCCGCGACGTACGACATCGTCTGGTCGGCGATCTGCGTGGCGATCATCGCCTTCGTGGTCTACAAATACGCCGTTCCGCGCCTGATGAAGGTGCTGGACGAGCGCGCCGACAAGATCGAGGGTGGCATCGAACGGGCCGAGGCCGCGCAGGCCGAAGCCCAGGAGACGCTGCAGCAGTACCAGAAGCAGCTGGCCGACGCCCGCCTGGAATCCGCGAAGATCCGTGAAGACGCCCGCACCCAGGGCCAGCAGATCCTCGCCCAGATGAAGGCCGACGCCCAGGCCGAGAGCGACCGTATCGTCGCGGCCGGGCACACCCAGCTGGAAGCCCAGCGCCAGCAGATCCTGACCGAGCTGCGTGCCGAGGTCGGCCGCACCGCCGTGGACCTGGCCGAGAAGATCATCGGGCAGTCGGTATCGGACGAGGCCAAACAGGCCGCGACGATCGAGCGATTCCTCGACGAGATCGACCGTTCGGACGCCGGTATCGGGGTCGGAAGGTAACGACGGAGGAGTGAAAACCATGTACGCAGCGAGCCGTGAGGCCAGCTCCCGGTCCAAGGAGGCGCTCCGGGCCGCGCTGACCGGCAGCAACGGTGTTGCGGCCACGACGGGGTCCGAACTGTTCGCCGTTGTCGACGTACTGGACGACCAGCGTCCGCTGCGTGTGGCGCTCGCGGACGTATCGGTGCCCGGTTCGGCCCGCGCCGAACTGAGCGAGCGGATCTTCGGGAGCCGGGTCAGCGCTGCCACTCAGGCGGTGCTGACCACTGCGGTCGCCCAGGATTGGTCACGTCCCCGGGATCTGGTCGAGACCCTGGTGCTGCTCGGTCAGCTGGCATACCTGGAATCGGCCTCCGAACAGGGCCGGCTGACCGCGGTCGAGGACGAACTGTTCCGGTTCGGTCGGATCATCGCCGACAACCCGGTGCTGGACCAGGCCCTGTCCGACCGTGCCGCCTCGGCCGCGGCCAAACGGGAATTGCTCGATCGACTGCTGTCCGGCAAGACCGAGACCATTACCCAGGCCCTCACCGAGCAGGTGGTGACCAGGCAGCGTTCCGGGATCGGTGTGGCCTTCGACGAACTGTCCGACCTGGCCGCGGCCCGGCGTGAACAGATCGTCGCGCACGTGCGGTCGGCCATCGAGCTGACCGACTCCCAGCGTGAGCGGCTGGCCGGCGCCCTGGCGCGTATCTACAACAAGGCTGTCACCGTGCATGTCGAGGTCGATCCCGAACTGTTGAGCGGGCTCGTCGTGCGCATCGGCGACGATGTGATCGACGGCAGCGCGATCGGCCGGCTGGATCGGCTGCGCCGCTCGCTGACCTAGCGGCGACGGCGCCGGATCCACCGGTGCCGGCCGCTCCACACCCCCGACATTCCACGACCAGAGACCGAGAGCAGGAAGAACATGGCGGAGCTGACGATCTCCTCCGACGAGATCCGTAGCGCGATCGAAAGCTACACCCAGAGCTACACCCCGGAAACCTCCATCGAGGAGGTCGGTGTCGTCACCGATACCAGTGACGGCATCGCGCACGTCAGTGGCCTGCCTTCGGCGATGGCCAACGAGCTGCTCGAATTCCCGGGCGGTGTGCTCGGCGTCGCGCTGAACCTCGAGGACCGTGAGATCGGTGCCGTCGTGCTCGGCGAGTTCGCCGAGATCGAAGAGGGCCAGCAGGTGCGCCGCACCGGCGATGTGCTCTCGGTTCCGGTCGGTGACAATTTCCTCGGCCGCGTCGTGAACCCGCTCGGCCAGCCGATCGACGGCCTGGGCGATATCGAGGCCGACGACCGTCGCGTCCTCGAACTGCAGGCCGCCACCGTGCTGGAGCGCCAGCCGGTCGAGGAGCCGCTGGCCACCGGTATCACCGCTATCGACGCGCTGACCGCCATCGGCCGCGGCCAGCGACAGCTGATCATCGGTGACCGTAAGACCGGTAAGACCGCGGTCTGCATCGACGCCATCCTGAACCAGAAGGCCAACTGGGAGTCCGGCGACCCGGCCAAGCAGGTGCGCTGCATCTACGTGGCGATCGGTCAGAAGGGTTCCACCATCGCGGGCGTCAAATCGGCCCTCGAGGAGCACGGCGCGCTGGAGTACACGACGATCGTCGCCGCCCCGGCCTCCGATTCCGCCGGCTTCAAGTGGCTGGCCCCCTACACCGGCTCGGCCATCGGCCAGCACTGGATGTACCAGGGCAAGCACGTGCTGATCGTGTTCGACGATCTGACCAAGCAGGCCGAGGCCTACCGCGCGATCTCGCTGCTGCTGCGCCGCCCGCCGGGCCGCGAGGCCTACCCGGGTGACGTCTTCTACCTGCACTCGCGTCTGCTGGAGCGTTGCGCCAAACTTTCCGACGCCATGGGCGGCGGTTCGATGACCGGTCTGCCGATCATCGAGACCAAGGCCAACGACATCTCGGCCTTCATCCCGACCAACGTGATCTCCATCACCGACGGTCAGGTCTTCCTGGAGTCCGACCTGTTCAACAAGGGCGTCCGTCCCGCGATCAACGTCGGTACCTCCGTCTCCCGTGTCGGTGGCGCCGCCCAGACCAAGGGTATGAAGAAGGTCGCCGGTTCGCTGCGTCTGGAAATGGCGCAGTACCGCGAGCTGGAAGCCTTCTCCGCGTTCGCCTCCGATCTGGACGCCGCTTCGCTGGCCCAGCTCGAGCGTGGTGCCCGCTGGGTGGAACTGCTCAAGCAGGACCAGTACTCGCCGGTCGCCGTCGAGGACCAGATCGTCTCGATCTACCTGGTCGACGGTGGCTACTACGATTCGGTGCCCGTCGGCGACGTCCGTCGCTTCAATGTCGAGCTGCTCGAGGATCTGCACAGCAACGCCGCCGATGCCTTCAAGAGCATCGAGGGTGGCAAGGTGCTGACCGGCGACGCCGCCGAGCAGATCAAGACCGCGACCGACAACTTCAAGCAGGGCTTCCTGGCTTCGGACGGCAGCCGTGTCGTGAACGAGCCCGGCGCCGACGAACTGGGCCACGAAGAGGTCGAGTCGCTGTCGGTCACCCGTAAGCACGTCGAGAAGTAGACCGGGCGAACCATGCGCTGTTTTCCTGTAACGCCGCGAACGAAGGGAGTGTGAACCGCCGATGGCTACCTTGCGCGAGCTGCGCTCCCGTATTCGTGGTATCAACTCGATCAAGAAGATCACCAAGGCCCAGGAGCTGATCGCGACCTCGCGTATCTCCAAGGCTCAGGCCCGGGTGGCGGCCGCGAAGCCGTACGCCGAGGAGATCACCAAGGTGGTCGCGGAGCTGGCGAGTGCGTCGAAGAATCTGACGCATCCGCTGCTCACCGAGCGCCCCGATCCGAAGCGTGCCGCAGTGCTGGTGATCACCAGCGACAGCGGTCAGTGCGGCGGTTACAACTCCAATGTGCTCAAACGCGCCGAGGAGTTGATGACCACCCTGCGCGACGAGGGCAAGGAACCGGTGCTCTACGTCATGGGCAACAAGGGCCTGACGTACTACACCTTCCGTGGTCGCCGGCCGTCCGCCTCATGGACCGGGTTCTCCCAGCAGCCGACCTATCCGGATGCCTCGGCAGCCTGCAACCACCTGGTGCAAAGCTTCATGGCCGGGTCCGCGGGCGAGGTACCGGTGCCGGACGGTACCGGCTCGATCGCGGGCGTCGACGAACTCCATATCGTCTACACCCGGTTCGTGAGCATGCTGTCGCAGACGCCGGAGGTGCGCCGGATGGCGCCGATCCAGATCTCCTTCGTCGACGAGAGCTTCGACCTGGGCGAAGATATGCTCACCGATTCGCCCACGGCAGATGTGCACGCGCAGTACGAATTCGAGCCCGACGCCGATGTACTCCTGGCGGCCCTGCTGCCCAAGTACATCAATACGCGGATCTACGCGTCGTTGCTCGACGCAGCGGCATCCGAGCATGCGGCTCGGCGCACCGCAATGAAGGCGGCCACCGATAACGCCAATGAATTGGCGAGTTCCCTGTCCCGGCAGGCCAACTCGTTGCGGCAGGCCAACATCACGCAGGAAATCAGCGAAATCGTCGGCGGCGTGAACGCCCTGGCGGCCAGCTCGGAACGCGACTGAGACGCAGGAAGAGAACCTAGAAATGACCGCAGCTGTTACTCGAGAAGACTCGAGCCGGACCGGCGCCGCCACGGGCCGCGTGGTCCGCGTCATCGGCCCCGTCGTGGATGTCGAATTCCCGCGGGGCTCCATCCCGGAACTGTTCAACGCCCTCGCCGCCGATATCGCCCTGAAGTCGGTCGCCAAGACACTGACCCTCGAGGTCGCCCAGCACCTCGGTGACAACATCGTGTGCACCATCTCGATGCAGCCCACCGACGGCCTGGTCCGCGGCGCCGAGGTCCGCGACTCCGGCAAGCCGATCTCGGTGCCGGTCGGCGATGTCGTCAAGGGCCACGTGTTCAATGCTCTCGGCGACTGCCTGGACACCCCCGGTCTCGGCCGCGACGGCGAGCAGTGGGGCATCCACCGCAAGCCGCCGAGCTTCGACCAGCTCGAGGGCAAGACCGAGCTGCTGGAGACCGGCATCAAGGTCATCGACCTGCTGACCCCGTACGTGAAGGGCGGCAAGATCGGTCTGTTCGGTGGTGCCAGTGTCGGCAAGACCGTGCTGATCCAGGAGATGATCACCCGTATCGCGCGGGAGTTCTCCGGTACCTCGGTGTTCGCCGGTGTCGGTGAGCGCACCCGTGAGGGCACCGACCTGCACCTGGAAATGGAAGAGATGGGCGTCCTCCAGGACACCGCCCTCGTCTTCGGCCAGATGGACGAGCCGCCGGGCACCCGTATGCGCGTGGCCCTGTCCGCGCTGACCATGGCGGAGTACTTCCGCGATGTGCAGCACCAGGACGTGCTGCTGTTCATCGACAACATCTTCCGGTTCACCCAGGCAGGTTCCGAGGTCTCGACCCTGCTGGGCCGGATGCCCTCGGCCGTCGGTTACCAGCCGACCCTGGCCGACGAGATGGGTGAGCTGCAGGAGCGGATCACCTCGACCCGCGGCCGGTCGATTACCTCGCTGCAGGCCATCTACGTGCCCGCCGACGACTACACCGACCCGGCTCCGGCGACGACCTTCGCCCACCTGGACGCGACCACCGAGCTCTCCCGCCCGATCTCGCAGAAGGGCATCTACCCGGCCGTCGACCCGCTGACCTCGACCTCTCGTATCCTCGAGGCCTCGATCGTCGGCGACCGGCACTTCGCGGTGGCCAACGAGGTGAAGCGGATCCTGCAGAAGTACAAGGAACTGCAGGACATCATCGCCATCCTCGGTATGGACGAGCTCTCCGAAGAGGACAAGGTCCTCGTCGACCGCGCCCGGCGTCTGGAGAAGTTCCTCGGCCAGAACTTCATCGTGGCCGAGAAGTTCACCGGTCAGGTGGGTTCGGTCGTGCCGCTGGAGCAGACCATCGACGACTTCGACCGGGTCTGCAAGGGCGAATTCGACCACTTCCCGGAGCAGGCGTTCAACAGCTGCGGTGGTCTCGACGATGTCGAGGCGGCCGCGAAGAAGATCGCCGGAAAGTAGCCCTCCATGGCGGATATGTCAGTTGATCTCGTCGCGGTCGAGCGACGGCTCTGGTCGGGCCGGGCGAGTTTCGTCAGCGCCCAGACCACCGAGGGACAGATCGGCATCATGCCCGGTCACGAGCCTCTTCTCGGCCAGCTGGTCGAGGGCGGCACCGTGGCGATCGTCGATACCGACGGCACCCGGATCGTCGCCGCGGTTCACGGTGGGTTCTTCTCGGTCACCGCCGATACGGTGCGGGTGCTGGCCGAGTCCGCCGAGTTTTCCACCGAGGTCGATATCGCGGCCGCACGTCAGGTGCTGTCCGACGGGTCGGCCTCCGCGGAGGCTCAGCGGGTCGCGCAGGGCCGGGTCCGCGCGGTGGAACAGGCCGAAGCGGCGTCCTGATCTCCTCCGGGAGCACAACAGAATCATTTCGGCTCCGGCCGGCGGCGAATCCTCGTCGCCGGCCGGAGCCGTTTCGGCGGTGGCGGGTTCACCCCTACGTTGCCGTCGGCCGCCGCCGGGATCGATGACGTCGCATTATCGGAGTCATCCCCGTGCAATTTGTAAACTGGTTC
>JABFXT010000045.1 GCA_013361595.1 Nocardia sp.
ACCGCGGCCCGTTCGGTGACATCGCAGGCGACCACGCGCACCCGGGCTCCCGCCCGTTCCAGTTCGTCCGCCAGTTCGGCGGCCCCATCGGCCGCCGGTCCCCGGCGTGAGGTGAGCACCAGCCGGCGCACGCCGTGCGCGGCCACCAGATGGCGGGCGAACAGTGCGCCCAGACCCCCGGTGCCGCCGGTGATCAGCACCGTGGAATCCGCGAAGGAAGCCCGCTCCGCCGTCGCCGCGGGTCCGACCCGGGTCAGCCGTGGGACCGAGATCTCCCCTCCGCGCACCGCGACCTGTGGTTCGCCGCTGCCCAGTACCGCGCGGATCCGTTCGGCATCCACCGGATCGCCTGGTGCCTCGTCGACGAGTACGAATCGGCCCGGGTTCTCCGACTGTGCCGAACGCACCAGCCCGCGGACCGCGGCGGCCGCGAGATCCGGATCCTCTCCCGGCAGGCCCGCGCCGCCGGTGGTGACGACCACCAGCCGGCTCCCGGCCACGGCCGCTTCGGCCGGCCAGGACCGGAGTACCGCGAGGGCCGCGTGTACCCGGGCCCGCACTCGTTCCGGTACGCCGGACCACCGGCGGTCCGCCGGATCGGCGTCCCGCCACACCACCACCTCCGGGATATCCCCCGCGGCGGCCAGAGCTGCCACCGTCGGCCGGCTCGTCTCGATTCCGGAAACGGTCGTATCCCCGAGCACCGCGGCCGATACCGGTGCGGCCGCCGCGGCGGCGACCGGCGCCCAGGTCGTCTCGTACAGATCGGCCGTATCGGTCGCGGTGCCGAGCGTCTCGACGGTGACCGGCCGCAAAGTCACGGTGGCGACTGTGGCCACCGGCGCGTTCCCCGAGTCCAGCAGGGTCAGCGCGATCCGCCGCTCGCCGGCCGCGGCCGCGGTCACCGTCAGCCGGACCCGCGCCGTCGCGGCAACGGCCCGGTGCAGCTCGACCGTGTCCCACGCATACGGGACCAGGATCTGCCCCGGCTCCGCGAGTTCGACAGCGCCGCCGAGGAGCAGGGCGTGCAACGCCGCGTCCAGCAGCGCCGGGTGCACACCGAACCGGGCCGCGGACTGCTGCGCCGGACCGGGTAGCGCCACCTCCGCGAACATTTCGTCACCGCGCCGCCACAGCGCGGTCAGCCCGCGGAACTGCGGCCCGTAACCGTAACCGTGCCCGCCGAGTTCGGCGTACCCGTCCGCGAGCGGCACCGACTGCGCGTCCGCCGGTGGCCAGCTCTCCGTGAATACCTCGGGCTCGGCTGTCCCGCCCGCCGCGACCAGTGTTCCCGTCGCGTGGCGGACCCAGTCCGCGGGCGCGGACCCGCCGGTGCGCTGTGGCCGGGAATGCACCGATACCGTCCGCGCGCCGTGGGCATCGGGTTCGCCGGTCAGCACCCGCAGTTCCACCGCGTCCTGCGCCGGCAGCGCGAGTGGCGCGGTGACCACCAGATCGGCCAGACGCGGACTACCGGTCAGCGCACCGAGATGCAGCGCCCAGTCCACGAACGCGGTACCCGGCACCAGCACGGCACCGCCGATCACATGATCTGCCAGCCACGGCTGCGCCGAGAGCGACAGCCGGCCGGTCAGCACCACGCCGGCGGAATCGGGCAGCCAGACCGCCGCACCCAGCAGCGGGTGCCCGGCCTCGTCCAGGCCCGCGGCCACCACATCGCCGGAACCGGTGGGGGTCAGCCAGTACCGCCGGTGTTCGAATGCGTAGGTGGGCAACGGTGTCCGCCCCGGCGCCGCCCCCGCGAACAGCGGCCGCCAATCGACGGCCACCCCCGCGGTGTGCAACCGCGTCAGTGCCGTCACGAACTGGCTCACCTCATCGGCCGACCGCCGGGCCGCCGCCGTCACCGCGACCTCCGATCCGGTGTCGGACCGGTCCGCCAGCGTTCCGCGCACCATCGCCGCCAGGACGGCGTCGGGCCCCACTTCGACGAAGCGGCGCACCCCCTGGGTCAGCGCCGTCGCCACCCCGGGCGCGAAACGGACACAGCCGCGCACCTGACGCACCCAGTACTCGGGGTCGGTCACCGCCTCGCCCACCGGTTCCCCGGTCAGGTTCGACACGATCGGCAGCAGCGGCTGCCGGTAGGTCACCGCCGCGGCCACCGCGCGGAATTCGCTCAGCATCGGATCCATCCGCGCCGAATGGAACGCGTGACTCACCCGCAGCCGGTTGGTCCGCACGCCCGCGTCGGTCAGTTCGCGTTCGATCTCCGTGATCGCCTCGGCATCACCGGACAGCACCGTCGAGGCCGGATCGTTGATCGCGGCCACCCCGACCCGGTCGGCCCGGACGCCGATGGCGGCCCCCGCGTCCACCTCGCCGAGGGCGGTCGCCAGCATGGCACCGCCCGCGGGTAGCGCCCCCATCAACCGGCCGCGGGCCGCCACCAGCGCACACGCGTCCGGCAGCGACCACACCCCCGCCACATACGCCGCGGCGAGTTCACCGATGGAGTGGCCGAGCAGCAGATCCGGTGTCACGCCGAACGATTCGAGCAGCCGGAACAGTGCGACCTCGAATGCGAAGAGGGCCGGTTGGGTGAATTCCGTCCGGTTCAGCACGCCGTCCGGGTCGGTGAACACGAGTTCGCGCAACGAGAGGCCGAGCAGCGGATCGAACGCGGCGCAGAGCTCGTCCCAGGCGGTCGCGAACACCGGGAAGGCGCGGTACAGGTCGGCGCCCATCCCGGCACGCTGGGCGCCCTGCCCGGTGAAGAGGAAAGCCGTCCCGCCGGAGACGGTCTGTCCCGCCACGATCCCGGCCGGATCCGAGCCCGCGGCGAAATCCGCCAGCCGCGCGACGAGTTGTTCCCGGTCGGCACCGGCGACCCCGGCCCGATGGGAGAATGCGGCCCGCGACTCGATCAGTGCCCGCGCGACGGCGGCCGGATCGGCGCCGGGCCGCTCGATCAGCCACTGCCGCAGCCGCCCGGCCTGCGCCCGCA
>JABFXT010000183.1 GCA_013361595.1 Nocardia sp.
GCCGTCGCGACACTGGCGGCACCCAGGACCACGTCACCGCTGAGCTGCGGCCAGCTGTTGAGGGTCTCGCCGACCTCGACGAGGCTGCCGGCCATGCGCGCCGACAGATCGCGGGCACCGAGCAGGCCGACGACATAGGGGGCCTTGTCGCGGGTGGACAGGCCGCGCAGTTGTTCGGCCGCGGTATCGCCCAGTAGGCCGTGGAAGGGCGCCCGGTCCGGTTCCAGATCGAAACGCTCCACATCGAGCAGGCCGCGATCACTGGTCTCCATGATCAGCGGCAGCCGCCGGCGGCGGGCCGATTCGCGGATGAGCAGTTTGATGTCGAGGGAATCGCATTCCTCGACAACGATTCCCAGGCCGTCGACGAATTCGTCGGCGGTTTCGGCGTCCACACCGCCGCCGCGCACCTGTACCGGAAGGTACGGATCGAGTTCGGCGATCCGCCGGGCGGTGACGATCGCCTTGTTCACCGCGATATCGAACAGCGTCGCGGGCACCCGATTGAGGTTGGACAATTCGAGTTCGTCGAAATCGGCGAGCCGCAGAGCG
Source organism: Nocardia sp. (assembly GCA_013361595.1). GTDB lineage: Bacteria > Actinomycetota > Actinomycetes > Mycobacteriales > Mycobacteriaceae > Nocardia. The sequence goes on from JABFXT010000183.1 coordinate 553, forward strand.
CCGCACACGCCTTCCTGGGCCAGGGTGTAGGCGATGGCATGTCCGACGCTCTGGCCGACCACACCGACCGTGACAGTGCTCAGCTTCTCCTGTTCGGCGCGGGTCAGCTTGTTGCGGTTGCGATCCAGCCGGATAGCGCGGAATGTTCGCGGCCCCGGCAGGACGAGTACGCTGCGCCGCCACGGGTAGTACACCCAGCGGTCGTCGGACGCGCTCTCGCCGGTGTCCGGGGGGTCGTTGAGCCTGGCGAACTCCGCGGCCAGCAGACCCCGCAGATCATTGAATTCGATATGTGGGATGGCGCGTAGTCCCGCCAGGGCCCGCTCATCGTCGAGATCGCTCGGGTCCAGGATCAGCGGCCGGTATTCCACCCCGAGATCTGCCTCACCGACCATATGCGTAGCATTCCTCCCCACCGGGGCTCAGCAGGTGATGCGACAGCCGTGACCTCGGTTCAGCTAATCCCATAGCGCGAAGTTCACCACGCATGAGCAGATACTGCAACTTGTCAGCAAATATGTGATATGTCCTCGTGTCCCACCAGATCGGCAGGGTGCGATAGCGCTCGTCGGGGTAGGGCACCGGCGGGATCGACTGGGCGGGGACTCCGCCGCTGGCGCGGTGCCGCCCGGTGGTGAAGGAGGCCACCGTGGCGAAGCCGTACCGGGCGCCGAGGATGCGGGGCGCGTGGGCCATGCAGCGCGAGATCGCCGCTGCCAGATCATTGCGCCGGGGTGCGTCCCGCGCGACCCAGACCGCCCGGGATTCGACCACGCCGCGTGGAATGCGCCGGGCCATCATCAGTCCGAGATCGGCCGCTCCGGGCCGGCCCGCCCACGGAACGAGCGAGCCGACCTCGGAAACCCAGATGTAGGGGCCCTGGACGCGCAGGCCACCCACAAGCTCGCCGTCGGAGTCGGTGGCGGCGAAGAACAGGGCCGTGGACGACCCGTCGAGGACGCCCTCGTAATCCAGTGCGGTCTCGTTGCCGAAGTGGCGGTACGCTTCCCGCGCTCCGTTCAGATATCGGCGCCAGAGGCCTGGGGCGAGATTCGGGGTGGTGGCGCGGATATCGTAGCCGGAGACGTTGTCGCGAAATCGCACAGTGCGGCCACGGCACGGGTCTTCCTGGCCGACTGCGATCGTTTCGACAGTCATGCATTTCCTACTCTTTCGCCGCACGACCCAGGGATCGCGCGGGATTTGTTGTCCAGCAGCCCGTCCGACGCCCCGGCTCGTCGGCGTGCCTGTGCAGTATCCGTCATCGGAACACAATTGACCAGAACTCTGGTTAATCTTCCGAAAACCTGGCTGCGGTCCGGTCGTCGTCGCAGGTCAAACCGGGCGAGGCAGGTATGTACCGTTACCACCAGACCGGTTGGTACTGACTTAGTTACCGGTTGGCAACGAGTTGTTCCGAATGTGGTCAGGGGGTGATGGAGATGAACAGTTCCACCGATTCCGAACCGTGCCAGATCTCGATCTCCTCGCGGTAGGCACGAGTGATCTCCGCGGACGCGGTCGCGTCGTCGACCTGGGCCCAGACGTCCTCGACCGGATCGTGATAGTCCCCGTTGGGGACGAACCGGGCGTAGACACCTCTCGGGACCCGGACCAGGACGTCGCCGACCGGCGCGTCGCCCGGGTCGGTGTATTCGAAGCACACCAGCGCGTTGTAGGTCCCCGTCGGTGTCCGGACGTACACGGTGTACATGGGCCGCTGCGAATCCGGTGACCCGGCGCCGTTGTCGAGGCGCTCCCGTACCCGGTCCTTGAGGAACTCGATGAGCTCGCTGTTGCTGACCTTGAAACTGGGCCGGACCTTGGGGAAGACCAGTCCGGCGTACACGGATTCACCGCGTACCACGATCGTGTAGGTCATCGCGGCTCTACCGCCAGATACAGGTCGATCTTGTAGGCGTGCGGGTAGAACTCGAAATCGCCGGAGAAGGTCCGGTTGATCTGGTTGTGTTCCTCGGCGTAGGCGATCTGTGTCCACAGGCTGGTCATGATCTGCGGAAAATTACCCACCGAGGAGAACTTCGCGTAGGTGCCACGCGGTAGGCGGGCGACCAGGTGGCCGCGGGTGACTTCGTCGAAGGCCGTGCACCGGTAGCCGACGATCTGGGTGTTGTAGGTGCCCAGTTCCGTCGAGTAGTCGGTATAGGCCGTGGCCAGCGGCCCGCCCAGCTCGTGATGGAGTACCGACGCCCAAGCGCCTTCGAGGTCGCGGTCGTACAACTCACCGAGCGCGCGCTTGGGGCTGCGAACCGGCAGTCCGGCCACCCACGTCTCGTCCCGCTCGACGAATTCAAACTGCATGGAACGACTCTTTCGAGATGTGTCCTGGTCGGCAAGCCGACCGAATGGTCGGCTGGATCCGCCATGCTATCAACCGGCGGCGGTGCCGGCCGT
>JABFXT010000128.1 GCA_013361595.1 Nocardia sp.
GCTCTACCATTCTCGGCGTACCGGCCAGAAGGGAGCCGACACCCTTCTGCGCCAACGCTTTACATCCGATCCACCACGAACCACGTTCGGACCGCACGACATCGGAGTTCCATGAGCCACGCCCTGCACATCCTCACCCGCACCGATCTGGCCGATATCGATATCACCCCCGAGGAGGTCATCGAACTCGTCGAGGAGGGATACCTGGCCTTCGCCCGCGGCGAATCCCGCTGTCCGGTGAAACTCATGCTGCCGCTGCCCGATACCGAACGCGACGCCGTCTCCTACTCGATGCTCGGCTACGACGGTTCGCTCGAACACCTCGGATTCAAGACCTCCTACCGCCAGGGCAGTACCAGCGCGGCGAAGTACTACACCACCATCAGCCTCTACGACGACACGACCGGATCACCGTTCGCGCTGATGGACTGCCAGCGCGTCGGCGCCGCCCGGACCCCGGCCACCACCGCGATCACCGCGAAGTACGCCGCGCCCGAAGGGGCAGCGAGCGCCCTGATGATCGGGACCGGAATCCAAGGGCGCAATACCCTCCCCTACCTGCTCACCGCACTGCCCGGGCTGCGCCGGCTCCGTCTCTTCGGCACCCACCCCGAGGGAATCGCCGAAAGCCGGGCGGCATTGCGGCGCTGGTTCCCCGACCGCGAACTCGAACTCGTCGACGACGTTCCGGCGGCGGTCGCCGAATCCGATATCGTCGTCGTGGCCTCTGGTCGCGCGGCGCATCCGAAAGTGCGCACCGAATGGCTGCGCCCGGGCGGACTGCTGATCTCGGTCGCGAGCAAAGGGGTCGAGAGCGGCGCGCTGCGGGCCGCGGACTACACGATCGCGACCAGTACCGGGCAACTCGGCGTCACCGGAACACGGCTGGCGGGCAGCGACGGTGAACTCGTCATCGACGCCGAACTCCCCGATATCGTCGCGGGCCGGGCTCCGGGCCGGCGGGATCCGGCCGACCGCGTCTTCGCTTTCTCCAGCGGGATGGTGATCACCGATATCCCGGTGGCCCACGCCCTGGCGACCCGGGCCGTCGCGGCCGGTCGCGGACAGCAGGTGCGACTGTGGACCTGACCGCGCACGAACTGCCCACCCTGCCCGCGCTCGAACCCGAGTGGCAGCGAGCGGTACGCGCCGACCGCAGGTTGCTCGCCGATATCCACCATGCGGTCGGCGGACCGTTCCATGTGGTCCATCCCCCTCGGTTCGCCGCCAATCTGGCCGCGTTCCAGGACGTGCTGACACGGTCCGGAGTACGCGGCCGGGTCTACTACGGAAAGAAGGCGAACAAGGCGGGATGCTGGCTGGCGGTGGCGGCCGATCTCGACGCCGGGGTGGACGTGGCCTCCGAACCCGAGCTGGTACACGCACTCGCCCACGGGGTGCGCGGCCGCGATATCGGCGTCACGGGGGCGGCGAAAACCGATGCGCTGCTGCGATTGGCGGCTCGCCACGATTGTGTGGTCGCCGTCGACGCGCTCGACGAACTGGAACGCGCCGGTGAGATCGCCCGATCGGCCGGCCGACTGCGCATCTTGTTGCGCGTGCTACCGCCCGCCGCACCGCACAGCCGCTTCGGCGCGGCGGCATCCGATCTGGCGCGCGCCGTCGACCGTTGCGCCGAACTGCGCGAACACCTCGAACTGACCGGGTTCTCCTTTCATCTGGACGGGTACGAGGCCGAGCCCCGGGGCGAACTCGCGCATGATCTGATCGAACTGTGCACACGGACCCGGGAGCGGGGACTTCCGGTCTCGGCGATCTCGATCGGGGGCGGTTTCGCCTGCCGGTACGTCCGGGACGAGGACTGGGCCGCGTTCACCCGCGACCAGCACGACGCGTGGTTCCATACGGGCAGGCGGTTCGACAAGTTCTACCCCTACGCCCAGCAGCCGACCGGCGCGGCCATGCTGGAAGCCGTCCTGAACGTGCGGCGCTGGGGACGAACGCTGGCCGATCGACTGCGCGCCGCCGATATCGACCTGTTCCTGGAGCCGGGCCGGGCACTGCTCATCGATTCCGGATTCACGGTGTTCCCGGTACTCGGATTCAAACAGAACGCCGAGTACGGCATCACCACCGCACACGGACTGAGCATGAGCGTCTCCGAGCAGTGGAAGGGTAGTGAATTCCTCCCCGATCCGATCCTGATCCCACGGGCCACCGATCCGGATCCCCGGCCGGTCGCCTCCTGCGTGGGCGGTGCCAGCTGTATGGAATACGACATCCTGACCTGGCGGAAAGTTGTCCTGCCGCAACGCCCCCGCCCCGGTGATCTGCTGCTCTACCCGAATACCGCCGGTTACCAGATGGACAAGAACGAGAGCGAGTTCCATCAGCTCCCGCTCCCGCCGAAGATCGTGGTGACCGGCGTGGCGCATCGATGGCAGTGGAGACTCGACCGATGACCGCGACGCTGCCGCTGGGTGGGGAGAACGTGGTACGCCGCGCCTCCGAATTGATCGGCGCCACACCGTTGCTCGAACTGGTACGCACCGGGTCCGGAAGCAGACTGCTGCTCAAACTCGAACAGTTCAATCCGACCGGGTCGGCCAAGGTGCGGATGGCCCGGGAGATGGTGGTGCAGGCCGAACGCCGCGGCGACCTCGCGCCCGGCGGCCATATCGTGGAACCGACCTCCGGTAATACCGGTACCGGGTTGGCCCTCATCGCCCTCGAACGCGGCTACACCTTCACCGCGGTGGTCGACGATCATGCCGCGCCGGACAAACTGCGGGCCATGCAGGCCATGGGCGCACGGCTGGTCCGGGTGGCGGGTGACGGGAGCGGCGGCCCCAGTAGCGTGCGACGCCGCAGTGTCGCCGCCGAGATCGCGGCGGCGGCCGGCGCCTATCGGCCCGACCAGCACAACAATCCGCACAACGGGGCCGGCTACCGGGACCTGGCCGGGGAACTGCGCAAGGATCTGGCCACCGATATCGACTACCTC
>JABFXT010000815.1 GCA_013361595.1 Nocardia sp.
ATGCCGGCGGCGTGGTAGCCGCGTAGTACGAATATCTCGCTGGCGGCCGCTAGTAGTTGCTGGCGCCGTTCGTCACGGGGAAGCCGGGTGCCACGTTTGGGGGCGGTGCCGGACGACGAGCGGGACGTCATCCGGTCCACGAGGTCGGTCATATTCGGATCTCCCAGTCGATTCCCCGGCAAAGGGGTGTGTACCGGGTCTTTCGAGCACCATACTCGCTTCCGATGCTGTTGCCGACCCGGGTGGGCGAACCCGGGACCGGCCCCGATCCGCAAGGTGCCCTAGCGGAATGCTGGAAAGTGGCCGGCCCGGAAGTCGCTTCGTCGCGTGGACGATACTTCCATTGTGGCTGTTACGGCGAGCTGTGAGAGTCTGGAACTTGTGACCGACCGACCGGAAGACCGCTCCGGCGGCGGGCGCAGCGCGCACCGCCCCCAGGATTCAGAGTTCGCGGTCGCCGCGAGGGCGACGGTGGCGACGTCGCCCGATGCCGGATCCCGGGAGCCGTTGTGCGCGCGCCGGGATCCGGTCGGTGATCCGCCGCCGGTGGCGACGCTCGCGGCCGGACGTGGGCGGCGACGGCACCGGCTGGTGCTGTCCCGGTACGGCTGGCGGGTGTACGCATTGCCGGTGCTGCTGGTGTTGACGGTGTTCGTGGTGGTCGACGCGGTTCGTACCGGTACCGGCCGTCCCGCCGATCCCATCGAACCGGGTTTCGGTGCGCTCGGGACTCCGCCGGCTCGTGCCGGGGTCATCGGTGCGCCGCCGGGCGACGGTAGTTTTCCAGAGGATCTGCCGATCGGGGCGCTGCCCGAAGGCGGGAAATTCACCGAGACCGGTAAGGGCACGTGGCGGATCGTTCCGGGTACCTCGGCCCGGGTCGGTGCCGGTGAGCAGTACACCTTCACCTATACGGTCGAAATCGAGAACGGTATCGACACACGTAATTTCGGTGGGGACGAGTCGGTGGCCCGGCTGGTCGAGTCGACTCTGGGCAACCCGAAGAGCTGGGTGCACGACCGTAAGTTCGCGTTCCAGCGGATCGATCGCGGGGAACCGGATTTCCGGATCTCGCTGACCGCCCGGGGGACCACCCGAGCGGCCTGTGGTTTCGATATCCCCATCGATTCCTCCTGCTACAACTCCGATGAGGCCCGGGTGGTGTTGTCGGAGGCGCGCTGGGTGCGTGGTGCCCCGGCGTTCGACGGCGATATCGGTTCCTACCGGCAGTACCAGGTCAATCATGAGGTCGGGCATGCGATCGGCTATCACGAGCATCAGCCGTGTGAGAGCGAGGGCGGTCTGGCCCCGGTGATGATGCAGCAGACCTTCGGTACGGCGAACAACGAGATCGCCGCGCTGGATCCGTACGGGGTGGTGCCGATGGACGGGAAGACCTGCCGGTTCAATCCCTGGCCGTATCCGCGGGGCTGAGTCCCCGCTCGGTACGGCGACGGCACCGCAGGGGTGATGCCGCCTCCGAGCCCGCTCGCGTGACCCGGGGTGAACCCGGGAAGAATGATTCCCGCGCCGGCGTTGTACAGGGAACCTACGCCGGTGTGGGTGCGGGTCACAGCGGCTACGGGTCACCGGCCGAAAGCATCGCACCCGCGCACACCGCATCCGGCTATTTCGATACGAGGAGTTCGAAGACGTGTCATCACCGCAGTCCCTGCCCCCACTTGTGGAGCCCGCCGCCGAGCTGACCAGGGACGAGGTCGCCCGCTACAGCCGTCACCTGATCATCCCGGACCTGGGTATGGACGGGCAGAAACGGTTGAAGAACGCGAAGGTGCTCGTGATCGGCGCAGGTGGGCTGGGTTCGCCGGCGCTGCTGTATCTGGCCGCCGCCGGGGTGGGCACGCTGGGCATCGTCGAGTTCGACGAGGTCGACGCCTCCAATCTGCAGCGGCAGGTCATCCACGGTGAATCCGATATCGGCCGCCCCAAGGCCGACAGTGCCCGCGATTCCATTCTGGAGATCAACTCCGGGATCGATGTGCGGCTGCACAAGATCCGGCTGGAGCCGGAGAACGCGGTGGAACTTTTCGCCGAATACGATCTGATCGTCGACGGTACCGATAACTTCGCGACCCGTTACCTGGTCAACGATGCCGCGGTACTGGCCGGCAAACCCTATGTGTGGGGTTCGATCTATCGGTTCGAGGGCCAGGTCTCGGTGTTCTGGGAGGACGCTCCGGACGGTCGCGGGATCAACTATCGCGATCTGTACCCGGAGGCTCCGCCGCCGGGGATGGTGCCGTCCTGCGCCGAGGGCGGGGTGCTGGGCGTGCTGTGCGCCTCTATCGGTTCGGTCATGGTGACCGAAACGATCAAACTCATCACCGGTATCGGCGACCCGCTGCTGGGCCGGCTGATGGTGTACGACGCACTCGATATGAGCTACCGGACCATCAAACTGCGTCGTGATCCCGCGCGTCAGCCGATCACCGAACTGATCGACTACGAGGCGTTCTGCGGTGTGGTGTCCGAGGAGGGGCAGGCGGCGGCGGCCGGTTCCACGGTGACCGCCGGGGAGCTCAAGGAGCTGCTGGACGCCGGTGACGTGGAGTTGATCGATGTGCGTGAACCGGTGGAGTGGGACATCGTGCACATCGAGGGCGCGACGCTGATCCCGAAGGACCGCATTCTCTCGGGTGAGGCGCTGGCGGAGCTGCCGCAGAACCGCAAGATCGTGCTGCACTGCAAGACGGGGGTCCGGTCGGCCGAGGCGCTGGCCGCGCTCAAGCGGGCGGGTTTCGCCGACGCGACACATCTGCAGGGCGGGGTCATCGCCTGGGCGCACCAGGTGGATCCCTCGCTGCCGGTGTACTGAGGCCCGTCGGTACGGCATGCCGCTGACCTGCGCGCGGACCGCGCGCGGGCGGCGGTTGCCGGCCGGTTCGCGGGGGTGTCCGGG
>JABFXT010000370.1 GCA_013361595.1 Nocardia sp.
CCCGCCAACACCGCTGGCAGTGTCGCCGCGGCTCGGTGTGCGGGCTGCCGATTCAGGAGTCGAGGGGTCCGGTGAGCCCACCGGCCGGCAGCGTGTCGAGCACTGCCCGAACCACCGGATGGCGGCTGTCGCGCGCCCAGGCCGCGATATAGGTGACGATCAGCGGATCGCCCGGAAGTGCCCGCCAGACCAGGCCCGGTCGGCCGGCCCGGGCCGAGCTCAACCCGACCGCGTCGTTCCGGGACGGCAGTACCGACACCATCTGGGCGTGCCCGAGCACACTGTCGCTGAGTCGCATCCGCAGTCCCCGCCCGTGTAGTTCGCCGAGCAGGCTGTCGTGGAGGCCGGGAGCCACGTCCCGGGGGAACAGGATCAGTTCGTGGTCTCCGAGATCACCGGCGGCCAGGGCCGGGCGGGCGGCGAGCGGATGGGTGGCGGCCATCAGGATCCCGAGTTCCTCGGCGGCTACCGGTCGCTGGGCGAAGGCGGCGGGGAGCCGGACCGGGGCCCGCAGTAGCGCCAGATCCACCGTGCCCGCGGCCAGCGCCTGCGCCTGCTCGGTGGTGGTACCGCTGATGAGCACGGTGCGCGCGCCGGGAACGGTGGTCTCCGCGAGCTCGCCGAGCCGGATGGGCAGCCAGGGTGGTGCGCCGTTGACCAGCCCGAGACGCAGGCGCGGGGCGTCGACGCCGCCCGCCCGCCGGGCCGAGCGGACCGCCTCGTCGGCAGCCCGCAGCACCTCGCGGCCCGATACCAGCAGTGCCGCACCCGCCGGAGTCAGCTCGGTCCGGCGGCCACGCTGTACCAGCGGCGTACCGAGCTCACGTTCCAGCACCTTCAGCTGCTGGCTCAGTGTCGGCGTGGTGATGAACAACCGGTCGGCCGCGCGACCGAAATGCAGTTCCTCGGCGAGTACGACGAAGTACCGCAACTGCCGCAGTTCCATCCCCGCGGTCTACCGGACGCGTCCCGGTCCGGTACCGCGGCGCGGTACCGGACCGGGATCATCGGCTCGTGCCGGCACGATGCCGCCGCAGTTCCGCGGGCGGGTCACCAACCGCGTTCGGCGAGCCGGTGCGGCTGCGGGATCTCGTCGACATTGAGGCCGACCATCGCCTCACCGAGGCCACGCGACACCTTGGCCTGCACATCCGGGTCGTCGTAGAAGGTGGTCGCCTTGACGATCGCGTTCGCGCGTTCCGCCGGGTTACCGGATTTGAAGATGCCCGAACCGACGAAAACGCCCTCGGCGCCGAGCTGCATCATCATGGCCGCGTCCGCCGGAGTGGCGATACCACCGGCGGTGAACAGCACGACCGGCAGTTTCCCGGTTTCGGCGATCTCCTTGACGAGTTCGTAGGGCGCCTGCAGTTCCTTGGCGGCGACGAAGAGTTCGTCGGTGGGCAGCGAGGCCAGCCGGGTGATCTCCTGCCGGAGCTTGCGCATATGGGTGGTGGCGTTGGAGACGTCACCGGTGCCGGCCTCACCCTTGGAACGGATCATGGCCGCGCCCTCGGTGATCCGGCGCAGCGCCTCACCGAGATTGGTGGCGCCACAGACGAACGGAACCGTGAAGTTCCATTTGTCGATGTGGTTGGCGTAGTCGGCGGGGGTCAGCACCTCGGATTCGTCGATGTAGTCGACGCCGAGGCTCTGTAGCACCTGAGCCTCCACGAAATGCCCGATCCGGGCCTTGGCCATCACCGGGATGGACACCGCTTCGATGATCCCGTCGATCATGTCGGGATCGCTCATCCGGGAGACACCGCCCTGTGCGCGGATATCGGCGGGCACCCGCTCGAGCGCCATCACCGCGACCGCACCGGCATCCTCGGCGATCTTGGCCTGCTCCGGGGTGACGACATCCATGATCACCCCGCCCTTGAGCATCTCGGCCATGCCGCGCTTCACGCGGGCGGTACCGGCCTCGCGGGTCGCCTCGGGGGTCTGGGTGGTCTCGGGCGTGGTCACGGCAGCTCCTGTGTCTGTTGCCAGGTGTGGATCGTCGATGAACACCACGATTCTAGGTGGGGCGGCACAGCGGCTTCATAGCCAGTTGGCGCCCACTGGACTGACACCCACCTGCGGTTATTGCCCGACGTCACGTATCCGGACCGGAAAAGAGCACCGCCGGACCGGTGTGGACACCGGCCCGGCGGGCACTGGAAACCGAATCAGATCGGGTTGACGACCAGCAGCTTCGCCCAGTATTCGGCGGCGCCGGGACCCAGAATCGGCAACAGGTAATCGAACAGGATGTAGGACACGTACTCACCTCCACACACCGAATCGACACATCCTCGGTGTGTCAAACCGTCCGCGACACTATCACGCCGGTGAGCCCGGTCACAGTTACCGAATGGAGCGGACTTCCGGATCACCGGCGGCGTCGGCCGCTTTCGCCGCTTCCGCGAGCAGTTCGTCCAACTGGTACGGATAGACCATCTCACCCGCCGCGACCTGCGCCCGGATCTCCGCCGGCCCGCACCACCGGTCACCGGTGATGGACCGCTGCTCCACATAGGTCAGATCGGTCGCGACCGGTTCGAACCCCGGGACGCGCAGCGCGAAGAACAGTTCCTCGGAACGGATCAGATCACCGTTGAAGGGGAACACCGCGACCCGCCGCCAGAGCGGGCCGCGCAGGGCGGCCGGATCGGCGGTGAGGCCGGTCTCCTCGTACAGTTCACGCACCGCGGCCTCCCGCAGGCTCTCCCCCGGCTCCACCCCACCGCCGACGGTGAACCAGAACGACACCTCCGGTACCAGCGGGTCGTGGCCGCGCATGAGCAGGATCCGGCCTTGTTCGTCCAGCAGCGCCACCCGCGCCGACACCCGGGTGGTATCGACCTCCAGGCCGGTCGATGCCGCGGGCGTGGCCCGTTCGGCGATCTCGAAATAGGTGGGCATGGGCGCGGTACCGCCCAGGTGCAGCCAG
>JABFXT010000580.1 GCA_013361595.1 Nocardia sp.
CGGCGTCACCCGCCCGCAGCGATCGTGCGCGGCCCGTGCGCACGGTCCACGCCGACTCCGCATTCCCCGGTTCCACAACGTCACCCGGCCTCAGCACCAGGCGACCGCCGCGGTCGCCACACCACCGCAGGAGAGGACGGCGGCCGATATCGCCACCGGCACGTTCCGCCATCCCCGGAAACCCACCGGGTGGCCGGACACCCGCTCCGCCCGGCCACCGCCCGGCCGCCGGCCGTTCCGGAACCGGCGGCCCCAGGCTCCGAGAACGACCAGCACTGTCGCGATCAGCATCCGAACCTCATATTCCGGCCGCGGGGACGCGCCGCTCACCCGAAGCAGACACCGACGACCGCGGCGGGTTCACGATCCGCTGCCGCAGCAGACTGTCCGCGGTATCGCGGATCGACTCGGCCACCGGCCGCATCGTCCACCCCAGTTCCTCGCGAGCCCGGGCGGCACTGACCCGTTCGACCTTCCCGAGCGCCGGGACCGTGAGCCGCAGTCCGCGATCGAACACCGCGGCCAGGCGCACCAGCGCGCCGGGCAGCCCCCGGGTGGCGATCCGGAACCCGCGGGGACCGTATTCGGCGGCCAGCGTATGCGCCATATCCCGCATCCATACGTGTTCGCCGGCGCAGATATAGCGCTTCCCGGCCGCATCGGCAGTCTCCAGCGCCAGCCGGTGCGCCACCGCGAGATCCCGGACGTCCACGACGGACCAGCCGACCCGCGGCAGGCCCGGGACCTCGCCCGCCAGCAGTCGGCGCACGGGTTCGTGGGAGGTACTCGTCTCCGGCGACAACAGCGGCCCGAGGACCATCCCCGGGTTCAGCACCACCAGCTCGAGACCGCGTTCCGCGGGCAGCGACCCGGCGAATTCCCACGCGGCCCGTTCGGCCAGCGTCTTGCTGCGCTGATAGGCGGGACTCCGTTCGACGACGGTCCAATCGGCCTCGGTCCGTACCGCGTCGTCGCGATGACCGTGCGCGATCGCGGCAATGGAGGAGGTGAGGACCATCCGCCGCACCGAGGGTACGGCCGCCGCCGCCCGCAACACCCGCAGCGTTCCGTCCACCGCGGTGCGGATCAGTTCACCGTCGTCGGCGGGCGGAGCAGACGGGAACGGCGAGGCCACGTGCAGCACCTCCGTGCAGCCCTCCACCGCTTCGGCCCAGCCTTCGTCGGCGTTCAGATCGGCCCCGACGAATTCGAGGTCACCGCCCAGCCGGGCGGCGTACTCGACCAGATGCGCGCGTTTGCCGGTATCGGCCGGGTCGCGCACTGTACCGCGTACCGCGTATCCGTTCCCGAGTAGTTCGACGATGACATGCCCGGCGACGAATCCCGTCGCGCCGGTCACGAGTACCCGTGTGCTCATATCCACCTGTCCCGATGTCGTAGCAGCCAATCTAAACGGTGCTCAGATAATCTAAGCACTGCATAGATCCGCTGTCCAGACCCTTTCCGCCCGGCGATCGCGATTCGCTTACCCTCAGAAGGTGACCCGGACCTCCTACCACCACGGCGCTCTCCGCGATGCGCTGCTGGCCGCCTGCCTGCGGCTCATCGAAACGGAGGGCATAGCGGCGGTGAGCCTGCGGCGGGTCGCTCGGGAGGCCGGCGTGAGCTCCGGCGCCCCCTACCACCACTTCGCCGATCGCGCGGCGCTACTGGCCGACCTCGCCACCCAGGGTTTCCGGCTGCTCACCGAGCAGCTGACGGCCGCCCGTTCCACGGCCGCCTCCCCCACCGCCGCGCTGATCGCACTCGAACACAGCTATATCCGCTTCGCCCGAGACCAGCCCGGCTACTTCCGGCTCATGTTCCGCCCGGAGCTCTCCCAGCCGGAGAAACATCCCGACACCCGCGCCGCGGGCGAAGCCGCGTTCGGCGTATTGGCCGACGCGGTCGCGGCCTGCGTCGCCGCCGGCGAGCTGGCACCCGAGCGCGCCGAACCTACTACCGTCACTCTCTGGGCGCTCGGCCACGGGCTCGCCTCACTGTGGCTCGACGGTCAGCTCGACAAACGCGGCAGCCTGTTCGGCACCACGGCCACCGCCCTGGTCGATTCGGCCCTCGACGGCATCACCGGATTTCTCGATACCGGAGCCGGGCCGGCGGACACTCCGCCGGGATGATCCGGAACGCCGCCGCCGTCCCGGATCACCGCAGCTGCGCGATGACCGGCGCGAAGGCCTCCAGATCGGGTTCCAGCACGGTGATATAGCCGAAACCGTAGCGTTCGCGGTTCTCCCGGATCCGCTCCGCGATCTCGCCGGGTCCGCCGAACAGGACAGGGGGCAATTCGTCCACCACCGCGAGCACCCCGGGATCGACCGTCGCCCGGTACCTGTCCAGGAACGCCGCGCGCTCCGACGCGGGCACCACCGCCTGCACGAGGATATTCGACTCGACCTCCGGCGCGCGTGGTCCGAGCGCGGCCCGGACGAACGCGACCCGCTCGTCGATCTCGGCCGGACCGGCCAGCCGCAAGGCACCGGCCGATGTGGCCGCGGCCCCGGTGAAGGCCACCGTGGTGGCGTATCGCGCGGCCAGGGTCAGCATCCGGTCGCCCCAGCCACCGATGAGCAGTGGCGGCCCGCCGGGCCGTTCGGGACGCGGCTGGTACTGCGGGTCGGCGAACAGTTCCCGCAATGTGCGCAATGTCTCCTCGAGGTGGGTCACCCGGGTGCCGCCGGTGCCGAATTCGATACCTGCCGAATCGAATTCATCGCGCACATACCCCGCGCCGAGCCCCAGCTCCAGCCTGCCCTCCACGAACCGATCGGTACCGGCGACCTCGCGCGCCAACAGCACCGGATTGTAGAAGGCCGCATTCAGCACGAAGGTGTTCAGCCGTACCCGTTCGGTGTTCTCCGCTGCCAGGACCAGGGCCGGGAACGGTGGGGCCAGGCCGAGATGGTCGGCCACCGAG
>JABFXT010000094.1 GCA_013361595.1 Nocardia sp.
GAGCGCGGGCACGACGTCTGCCCTCGTGCATGGCCTGCACCCGGGGCACGGGAATCGTATGGCCCTCGGTGACCAGATCGGCCGGGATCGCCTGCGGGCCGGGCATTGCGGCTGTCCAGGGGTCCGCGCCGGCCAGCAGGGCGGGCGCGGTGCGCACGGTGAAATCCGTCGGCGTCACATCGTCGAGGTCGGACCAGGCGAGCGGGAACGATACGGGAACGCCCGGACGGGCACGCGGACTGTAGGCCGCGACCACGGTCGCGCCGCCGGTGCGGGTGGGGTCGAGAAAAACTCTGCCGCCGCGGTCGTCCTTGATGAACGCCGTGGTCGCGAACGCGGGATCGAGACGCTCGGCCCGGGCGGCGATCGCACGGGTGGCCGCCGCCGCGTCCTCGGGGCGGGTACCGGGTTCGATCGGGACGAATATGTGCGCGCCTTTGGCCCCACTCGTCTTCACCGCACCGGTCAGGCCGGACGCCGCCAGCACCGCCCGAACCAGTTTCGCCGCCTCCGCCGCGTGCCGGAACGTCTGCCCGGGCGACGGGTCGAGATCGAGTACGAGATGCGTCGGGCCGTCACCGCGAGCAGAGGTGACCAGCATGGGATGGAATTCCACCGCGCGCTGATTACCGAACCACAGCAGTGTCGGCATATCGTCGCACAACGCGTAGGCGATCTCGCGACGCGAACTCTCCGCCCAGACGGTGGTCCGCCGGACCCACTCCGGAGTGTATTTCGGCAGGTTCTTCTGCATGAACGGATCCTGTCCGGGCCGTACCCGCACCACCGACAGCGGCCGATCGCGCAGTACCCGCACCAGCCGCTCACCGATCACCTCGAGGTAGTCGAGCAGATCGCGTTTGGTCGCCTCGGCTCCGTCGAAGAGCGGTCGATCCAGGTTCGTCACCGGAACCCCGCTGCGGACCTCGTCACCGGTCATCGGCTCACCATGCCCCGCAGCCGGCACCGTGGTCAACCATGTGTTTGCGGCGGGCCCGGACACGCGACGGCAGTGCGACCGCCCACGCCGGCCCGACGCGGCGCGGGATGACACCGGAATTCGGTTGCGTGGCGAACGCGGAATCCGGATCGTTGCCTGATGCGACCACGAATTCGAGATTCTCCCGGGCAGCCGGAAGAACGTCCGGACCTGGCGGGCTGGCGCCGGCGGCACGCACAGCGCTCGTCGAACGCCGCCCGGCCGATCCCGTCGGGGAAACAGTATCGACGTAAAAAGAAGCACCCGGGACAACGGGATCCGGGCGCCCACCACTGACGCAACGCTGTGTGCCGCACCACCGATCGGCCGGTTCGCGAAACGTCCGGCGCCGCAGTCGCGATAACCGACCGACGCGCCTTTCTCATTCCCCAGCCCACCGGAGCAGCCATGAGTGACACCACCGAGCGCGACGCCGACGTCACCTGGATGCGTGACGACCTGCGACATGCCTGCCGTCTACTCGGCCTCGACGATCGGCACGGCGCCTGGATCGCCTGCGAATTCGCCCCCTGGGCAGCCGGCTATCTCGCCTGCCGGGTGAATCTCGAACTCCGCCGGCCGGAGATCGAGGCGGCATGAGAGCCGAGCGATACGCAACCCGGTCGAATCAACAGTAAATCTTTCGATCCACCGCTCGCAGACAGTCCGGCGCGGCCGACGCGGAACGGCCGCTCACCGTAGCGGATTGGCGGGGTGTGATGTCCGGGCCGGCGCGGACCAACCTCGCGTACTTCCTCGGCGGCGCACTCACGACAGCCGACCGCCGACGCGGCTACGACGACCTGCTGCACGTCTATCACGAAGCCCTGGACCCGGGTTCGGATGTCACACCGGAGCGGGTGCGGGAATGGGTGCGACGGCAGAGCTTCATGAGGGTGGTGATGTCGGTCGCGGCCTCGGTGGTGGTGGAACGCACCGACCGGGGCGAGCACCTGTTCATGACCCTGCCGGCTCGGCACTGCGCCCATGTGCTCGACACCGGCGAACTGGAATTGCTCGCGTAACCGATCCATCCGGCGGCGCTCCACCGCCGGACCCGGTCGATGCGAACCAGCCGGAGAAACGCCTCGCCGAACACGCCCGACTTGCCGATTCCGGCTCCATCGGCTGTGATCGGACCACGTGAGCGGAAACGATATCGTTTCGAAAATCGGGGTACGGGACGCAGTGGGCCGCCGGACCGTCCTGCGGGCCGGAGCGGTGACCGCCGCCGTGGCCGCCCTACCGGTGGCCGGCGTGGCCGCGGCCGGCCCGGTATTCGCGCACGGCGTCGCATCCGGCGACCCACTGCCCGATGGGATGATCCTCTGGACCCGGGTCACCGTGGGACCGGATGCCGAGCCCGGTTCAGGTGCCGGCGCGCCCGCCGCCGTGCGCTGGGAGATCGCCGAAGACCCCGACTTCACCGAGGTGGTCGCCGCGGGATCCCGGACCGTGGACGCCGGGTCCGATCACACCGTGAAGGTGGACGTCGGTGGCCTGGCCCCGGCGCACGACTACTTCTACCGGTTCCGGGCGCTCGGTGAGACCTCACCGACCGGCCGGACCCGGACCGCCCCCGCGGATTCGGCCGCCCCCGCCCGGCTGCGTTTCGGAGTCGTCTCCTGCGCGAACTGGGAGGCGGGCTACTTCGCCGCCTACCGCCACCTCGCCGCCCGCGACGACCTCGATGCCGTCATCCATCTGGGCGACTATCTCTACGAATACGCGGCCGGGTCACCCGGGGGCCGCGCCGGGGCGGTACGGCGGCACGAGCCGGCGCACGAGATCGTCTCGCTCACCGACTATCGGATCCGGCACGCGCAGTACAAAACCGATCCCGACCTCATGGCGCTGCACGCGCGGGTCCCGTTCGTCTGTACCTGGGACGATCACGAGTCCGCGAACAATGCCTGGTCCGGCGGGGCGGAGAACCACGATCCGGCCACCGAGGGC
>JABFXT010000228.1 GCA_013361595.1 Nocardia sp.
GAACGAACGACTCGCCGGCGAATGATCCCGACTGCGGGCACGCCCACGGCCACGCGCCGACGTATCCCGTAGGCGGCCGCCTCGAACACCGGATCGCAGGCAGCACACGCTCAGCGTCGGATGCGCGGACGATCCCGAGCCGCGCGCCACCCGATTCCAGCACGGCCCCGGGTCCTTCGCGACCGGTATCGAACGGGCCGACACAGCGCAGATCACCTCGTACGCCAAACGTTTCGCCCCGGCCCCGGCTCATCGGCCGGGCTGGCACACGGGCACCCGGGACGGGATCGGGTCAGCGTTCCTGCCGGTCGTACTCACGCTGGGCGGCCACCACCTCGGCTGTGTGCCGGCGGATCCAGTCCAGGAGCTGCTGCAACGACGCGGTGAGCCCGCGGCCGAGTGCGGTGATCTCGTAACGCACCCGGGGCGGCGTGCTGGGCTCCACCACGCGCTCGACCAGACCGTCGCGTACCAGCGTGCGCAGCGTCTGCGACAACATCTTCTCGCTGATCCCGCCGATCACCGCGTGCAACTCGGAGAACCGTAACGAACGGGCACTCAGCGCGGTCAGGATCAGCACACCCCAGCGGCTGGTGATGTGGTCGAGTACTTCGCGGGCGGGGCAGTCACTGTTGAATGCGTCACTAGTGAGTGGCCAGGTGACCCCGTTCAACTGCTTGCCTACCGCCATACCCGGAGCTTACCTCTAGGTATGTGCTTACTCTTGGTAAGCCTTGGATCTAGGCTGCCGCCATGGTCACAGTTGTTTTCGGAGCCAGAGGTAATGTCGGCCGCCATGTCGCGGCGGGACTCGTCGACAGGGGCGAGCAGATCCGGGCGGCGAGCCGGGAGCCCGGAGCGGGCGGCTTCCCGCCGGGGACACAGATCGTGACAGCCGATCTGGAGCGCCCCGAAACCCTGCCCGCCGCGCTCGACGGCGCCGAACGCGTATTCCTCTACGCCGTCCCGGCGGGTGCCGACGGCTTCGTGGCGGCGGCCCGTGCCGCCGGGGTACGTCAGGTCGTCCTCCTGTCCTCCGGAGCGATCACGCAGAGCAACGCCGCGGACAACCCGATCGCGCGAATGCACGCCGAGGTCGAGTCCCGGTATGTTCGCGACCAACTCCCTGTGGTGGTGGCAGAAGTCCATCCGGGAGGAAGGCGTCGTCCGCATGCCGTATCCCGAAGCGCGGACGGCACCGGTCCACGAGCGAGACCTGGCGGCACTGGCGGTCGCCGCGCTGACCGAACCGGGGCATCAGGGCCGCGCCTATCCCGTGTGGGGCCCCGCGGCATCGACACTGCGGCAACAGGTCGCCGATATCGCGACAGCGACCGACCGGGAGATCGCCGTCGAGGAGATCACCGTCGAACAGGCGCGGGCCGAGCTCGGCACCACCATGCCTGCCATCGGAGTGGAGGCGGTCCTGGCCGGATGGCGGGCGGGCACCGTGGCACCGCCGGAGGTGTCGACGATCGTCGAGCAGATCACCGGCCGTCCGGGTCGCACGTTCGCGCAATGGGCGCAGGACCACGCGGCCGACTTCCGCTGACACCGTCGAGGCGGTGCACCGGCGGACGGCCGGTGCACCGGATCCGCCGGGGCGGCCGTCCTGCCGGGGCACCGTGGAAGGCGCTCAGGCCCGGCTGAAGAAACCCCGTCCGGATTTCGCGGGCCGCAGCACCGCCCCCGCGGCCCGGGACTGCGGGCGACGAGTGCGCAAGAGCCGGTCGAAAGCGTCCGCGCTGCCGGCAGGCGCGGGCAGGCGGCCGGCATTGAAATCGTCGGCCAGCTGCCGCACGGTCTCCTGAGCGCAGGATTTGTTGGTGCCGATGAAACCGGTGGGCCCGCGCTTGATCCAGCCCGTGACATAGGTGGCCGGGAACACCGCGCCGTCCGGACCGTCGAGGACTCGGCCGGCCTGGTTCGGAATGACCCCGCGCTGCTCGTCGAAGGGCAGGCCGGGCGTCGGGACACCCCGGTAACCGACCGAGGTGAGTACCAGACCGGTCTCGAGCAGGTCGAGATCGCCGGTGGCCACCGCGCCGACGCGACCGTCGGCCCCGGTCACCGGTTCGGTGCGGTCGACCTCGATGCCGGTGACGGTATCCGGGCCGAGGATCCGGCCGGGTGCGCTCCGATAACGGAAGACGATCCGCCGCCGCTGCCCGATCGGCCGTTCGGCCACCCCGCGTAGCAGCTTCAGTTTCTGTTCGACCTGATAGGGCAGGTCCGCGGCGGCCGGCGGGATATCACCGTCGACGACGATATCCACATCCGCCCCCAGCAGGCCGACGAATTCGGGAACCGTGAACGCCGATTCGGCGGGGCCGCGCCGGCCCAGCACCACGACCTCGCGCACGGCGCTGCGGCGCAGCGCGTCGAGGGCGACCGGCGAGATATCGGTACCCGCCAGTTCTTCCGGATCGGTCGTCAGGATGCGGGCGACATCGAGCGCGACATTGCCGTTGCCGACGATCACGACGCGGTGCTGCGACAGATCGAATTCGTGGTGCTGGTGATCGGGATGCCCGTTGTACCAGGCCACGAAATCGGTCGCCGACACATTTCCGGCCAGGCCCTCACCCGGGATACCCAGTTTGCGGTCGGTGGACGCGCCGACCGCGTAGACCACGGCGTGATGGTAGGCGAGCAGTTCCTCGTGCGAAATATGTTTGCCCACTTCCACATCGAAGTAGGAGCCGAAACCGGGCTGCCGCGACATCACATCGAACAGTTCCGCGACCTGCCGGGTCTTCGTGTGGTCCGGTGCGACGCCGTAGCGGGCCAGACCGTAGGGAGCGGGCAACCGGTCGAAAACCGTCACCCGCACATCGGGCCGGGTGAGCAGTTCGTCGGCCGCGTACATCGCGGACGGGCCGGAACCGACCACCGCGACCCGCAGCGGCCCACGCTCGGTGGT
>JABFXT010000692.1 GCA_013361595.1 Nocardia sp.
AATTCCGGCCGGTCCGGTACCGACGTCTCCCGGGGCACCAGCCGCGGTACGAACACGTTCCCGCCCCGCACCGCGAGATCGGCCGCGCCGGTCGCGAGGGCGCGCCGTACCACCTCGGCCGGGACCGGCCCGTCGGCGGTGGCCAGATCGAGCAGCACGATCCGGCCCGGGTACTCGGCCTGCGCGCTGCGGACCAGCCCCGCCGCCGCGGCGGCGGCGAGATCCGGTACTTCACCGGGCAGTCCGGCGGCATTGCCGGTGAGCACGACGAGCCGGGTACCGGCGGCGGCACCGCTGTCCTGCCATATCTGCAACATCCGCAGTGCCGCGTGCACCCGGGCCCGGGTAGCACCGGCGATATCACCGCCCGGCACCGCCGCGTCGCCGGCGAGCGACCACAGCACCGCCGCGGGCATTTCGCCCGGACCGTCGGCGATCGCGGCCGGATCCGCGAACCGGTCCGCCACCTCGGTCACCGGCACCGACCCGAGCGCCGCGAGGGCGCCGGTGAACGGCTCGGCACCCGGCCCCGCCTCGGTCCACTCCGGCCGCAGGGCCGTCGCCGTGGCCGTCGACGAATCCCGCAACTTGTCGACGTCGTAGGTGCGCATCACGGCTTCGTCGATGGAGACCACCGGGTTGCCCTCGGCGTCCATCGCGATGATGGCGATGGCGTCCGCGCCCTTCGACACGGCCATCACCCGCAGCGGACCCGGGCGCGCCACATCGTGGAATCGGGCACCGGCCCAGCGGAACAGCAGCTTGCCGACGCTCGGGTCGCCGTCGAGTTCCGGCCACATCAGGCAGGCGAGACCGGCATGCCCGAGCCCGTCCATGAGCCCCGGGTGCACGGTGAAATCCTCCGGATCCACCGCGGGATCCAGCGCGACCTCCGAGAAGACGGTGTCACCGCGGCGCCAGGCGCGATCGGTACCGCAGAACGACGGGCCGTATTCGAGCCCGGCCGCCGCAGCGATATGCGCCGGAATCCAGTCCGGGTCCACGGGTTCGGCGTCGCGCGGTGGCCACGGTTCGGCGCGCAACCGGTCCAGCAGCGGTTCGGCCACCGGCCGCTGCCCGGCCAGGATGCCGCTGGCATTGCGCACCCATTCCGCGCCGTCACCGGCGACGCGGTAGTGGAAGGTGAAGTGGCGGCGGCCCGTTTCGTCGGCCTCGTCCACCAGCACCTGCAGTTCGATCGCGCCGTCCGCCGGCGGGAGCACCGGCGCCTCCAGGGTGAGTTCCTCCACCCCGGCGCAGCCGAACCGCGGAGCCGCGACCAGCAGCATCTCCAGCAGCGCGGTACTGGGTACGACCATCACCCCGTGGCTGGCGTGATCGGCCAGCCACGGATGGGTGCGCGCCGACAACCGCCCGGTGAGCAACCATTCGTCCTTGCCCGCGAGCCGCACCGCATCGGTCAGCACCGGGTGACCCGAACCGCTCGCGGCGGTCTCGGCCGGCGGCCGCAACCAATAACGCTGATGCTGGAAGGCATAGGTGGGCAGCGGGACCCGCGATACCGCGTATCCCGCGTACAGCGGCCGCCAGTCGACCGGCAGCCCGGCCACCTGCGCCCGCGCCAGCGCCGCGACGAACTGGGCGGGTTCGGCCACGGTCCGGCGGGCCGCGGCGATCACCGTCGATTTCGCCCCGGCACCCGGGATCTCGGCCAGACACTGCCGAGTCATCGCGGTGAGGACGGCGTCCGGTCCGATCTCCAGGAACCGCCGCACCCCGGCGGCGGCGAGCGTTTCCACACCCGGCGCGAACCGGACACAGCCGCGCACCTGCGCGACCCAGTGTTCCGGATCGGTGAGCTCGGCCCCGGCGACCGCTCCGGTGAGATTCGAGACGACCGGGATCGTCGGCTGGTGATAGGTCAGCCCGGCCACCACCGCCCGGAATTCGTCGAGCATCGGCTCCATCAGCGCCGAATGGAACGCGTGGCTCACCCGCAACCGGCTGCTCCTGTACCCCGCGTCGACGGCGCGGCGCTCCACCTCGGCCACCGCGTCGGCGGCCCCGGAGAACACCACTGCCGCCGGTCCGTTCACCGCGGCGATCGACAACCGGTCGCCGTATCCGGCGATCAGCTCGGCCGCTTCGGTCTCGCCGACCGCGACCGCTGTCATGGCGCCACCCGCCGGGAGGGCACCCATCAGCCGACCGCGCGCGGCCACCAGGCGGCAGGCATCGGACAGCGACCACACCCCGGACACATAGGCGGCCACGAGTTCGCCGATCGAATGGCCGATGACCATATCGGGCACCAGCCCGAACGATTCGACCAGCCGGTACAGCGCCACCTCGTAGGCGAAGAGCGCGGGCTGGGTGAACTCGGTCCGGTCCAGCGCCGCCGGATCGGCCGGGTCGAACACCAGATCCTTCGGCGAACATCCCAGCAGCGGTTCGAATTCCGCGCAGACCTCGTCGAACGCGGCGGCGAAGACGCGGTACGCACCGTTCAGGTCCGCACCCATACCGATACGCTGCGCGCCCTGCCCGGTGAACAGGAAGGCGGTCTTACCCGCGCCGGTGACACCTTCGGCCACGGTGGCGGATTCGGCCCCGGCGGCGAGATCGCCGAGACCGGCGAGCAGCTCGGCGCGATCCGCGCCCACGACCGCGGCCCGCCACTCCAGCTGCGCGCGGGATTCGACCAGCGCGGCCGCGAGATCCCGGGCGGGGGTGTCCGGCCGGGTGGACCACCAGTCCCGCAGCCGCTCGGCCTGGGCCCGCAACCCGGCCTGGGACGTACCCGAAACCAGCAGCGCGACCGGCGACTCCGGCGCTTCCCCGGTCGCCGGCGCCGGCGGCTCGGCCGGGCCACCGGGTGCGGGTGCTTCTTCCAGGATGACGTGCGAATTGGTACCGCTGACCCCGAACGACGAGACCCCGGCCC
>JABFXT010000251.1 GCA_013361595.1 Nocardia sp.
CACACCGGTCCGCAACCGGACGTCAACCTTTCCGAGATACTGTTTTCGCAGGTGAGAGGCCATAACGCGAGTACCGTCGAGGTATGGGCGGCAACACTGAGGGTGATCGCTCACTCGCGACCCGGCTGACCATCGGGATCGTCATCGGGCTGGCGATCGGGATACCGCTCGGCCTGGTCGTCCTGAGCAACCTGGGACTCGGGGTCGGGCTGGGTATCGGCTTCGGGCTCGCCTTCGGGCTCGCGATGGCACCGTCGGACGACGACAGATCCGACGGCCACCGCAAACCTCCGACCGACGACTGAAGTACGCTCGGCGCCTGCGGTCGACGCGCGCCGAAAATCCCCGCTCCCTAGCGCATTCGACGCGCGAAACACAAGTTGTGGTAGCACTCGGTGATTCAACCCCCAAGGGGTAGTGTTACGGCACGCGCAGGGCAGTCGTCGAATTCGTCGGGAAGGGTGTGGAAGCAGCATGAAGCTCATCGATCGGGTTTCGGCCATCAACTGGAATCGGGTACCCGACGAGAAGGACGCCGAGGTCTGGGATCGGCTCACCGGTAACTTCTGGCTGCCGGAGAAGGTCCCGGTGTCCAACGACATCCCCTCCTGGAACACCCTCACCCCCGACGAGAAACAGCTCACCATGCGGGTGTTCACCGGTCTCACCCTGCTGGACACCATCCAGGGCACCGTCGGCGCGGTCAGCCTGATCCCCGACGCGTCGACCCCGCACGAAGAAGCGGTGCTCACCAATATCGCGTTCATGGAGTCGGTACACGCCAAGAGCTACAGCTCCATCTTCTCCACCCTCTGTTCCACCCGCGAGATCGACGACGCCTTCCGCTGGTCGGAGGAGAACCGCAATCTGCAGCGCAAGGCCGAGATCGTCCTCGGGTACTACCGAGGCGAGGATCCGCTCAAGCGCAAGGTCGCCTCCACGCTGCTGGAGAGTTTCCTGTTCTACTCCGGCTTCTACCTGCCGATGCACTGGTCGTCGCGGGCCAAGCTCACCAACACCGCCGATATGATCCGCCTGATCATCCGGGACGAAGCGGTACACGGTTACTACATCGGCTACAAGTACCAGCGCGGCCTCGAGCAGGTCACCCAGGCCGAACGCGACGAGCTGAAGAACTACACCTTCGAGTTGCTCTTCGAGCTCTACGACAACGAGGTCGACTACACCCAGGACCTCTACGACGAGGTCGGCCTCACCGAGGACGTCAAGAAGTTCCTCCGCTACAACGCCAACAAGGCCCTGATGAACCTCGGTTACGAGGGCTTGTTCCCCAAGGACGAGACCGAGGTGAACCCGGCCATCCTCTCGGCGCTGTCCCCCAACGCCGACGAGAACCACGACTTCTTCTCCGGTTCGGGTTCCAGCTATGTCATCGGCAAGGCGGTCAACACCGAAGACGACGACTGGGACTTCTGACGCGGACGGTCGCCGTGGTTCGCGGGGTGGCGGCCACGAATCGGGCGGCGCCGCGGCCGAATAGGCCGGACGGACCGGTTCGACAGCGGTCAACGACGCTCGGGACAGCTCGCCGCGTTCCGATGGTGCGCGGCTGCCGCCGCCGCGATCGCGATGATCCCGGCGCGCAATTCCGCCGGGGCCAGGACATCGATGTCGGCGCCGAAGCCCACCAGCATGGCCGCGGCCGCTTCCACACTCCGCACCCGCAGCCGGTGCACATCCGGTGCACCGGCGACGGGTTCGGGGTCGCCGAGAGCAGTCACCGCCAGCGAACGCAGCACCAGCGGCAGCCGCGGCCGATGGACGCGTAACACGATCTCGGTGGCGGGCACCCCGCGGAAATCGTCGCGCATCCGCCGCCACACCTGTTGCAGATCCAGATCGGGCGGCCGGCGGCTCGGCCGACCCAGGCGGTGCACCGCGCCGATCCGGGAAACCCGGTAGCTGCGCGGCCGGCCGCGGTGGGCGGCCAGGAGGTACCAGGTGGTCCCGACCTGGAGCAGCCCCCACGGATCGACGGTGCGGTCGCCCGGTTTCTCCGCCTGCTTCGACTGGTAGCGGATCCGGATCCGCTCGTCGTCCAGGACCGCGGCCTGCACATCGGCCAGCGCGTCCGGTGCCGCCGGTTCGCGGTGCCACGCGCCGCCGTCGAGCACTATCCGGTTCTGTACATGGGTGACCAGCCGGTGCTGCTCGTCGGGCAGCGCGGTGGACAGTTTGTGCAGCGCACTGCAGAACGGGTCGCCCAGTCCGAGCGCGTCCGCGGTGCCCCGGCCCCCGCTACGAAGAGCGCGCGGGCCTCTTCGGCGGTGAGTTGCTCGGCATCCGGCTCGAAACCCGGTACGAGAGCGAATCCGCCGCCACGACCGCGTTCGGCGTACACCGGGATACCGGCGGCGGAGAGCGCCTCCATATCGCGCAGCACCGTCCGTTTGGTGACTTCGAGACGCCGGGCCAGGTCGGCGGCACTCATTCGCCCGTACCGGCGCAGCAGTTGGACGATAAGGAGTAACCGGTCCGCGCGCATTACTCCAGATTCGCACGAAAAGGTGACACCAGATGTCACCTTGTGCGGTGGAGACTGCTTCCATGACACAGATTCCGGACTTCCGCTCAGATCTCGCCGCCGCCCAGGAATGGGTGGCCGGTCTCATGGCCGCGGTCCGCCCCGATCAGTGGAGCTCACCCACCCCCTGCACGGAATTCGACGTCCGCGCCCTTCTCGAACACCTCTCCTGTCATCCGGCAAAACTGGTGGCGACCGCCACCGGCGCGGATCCCCGCCGCCTCCCCTCCCGGGCGGAAATCGACAACGATCAGCCCGGCGAGGACTACCTGAAACGGGCCGGCGCCGCACTCGGCCACTGGTCCGACGACGCGTTGCTGACCCGCACTGTCACCGCGCCCTGGGGTGAAGCCCCCGGCGGGCTCGCGATCGGCGGATACCTGATGGAGACCGTCGCGCACGGCTGGGACCTGGCCGTGGCCACCGGACAACCCGCCGAAGCCGACCCGGTACTGGTGGCCAAGGCGCAGGCCATCGCCGACCGGGCCTTGACCGACGACTTCCGCGGCCCCGAGTCGCCGTTCGGGGTCCGCGTCGAGCCGCGCCCGGACGCCGGACCGACCGAGCGACTGGCCGCATTCCTCGGGCGCAGGTGGAACGAGGGACGCTGACCCGCGCGATCCGCCGCACCGGATATCGGGCCGGTGCGGCGGATCCACCCCTACGCCCGTCCAGGGCGCCGAACGCATGCGGCGCGTCTACCGGCGACCGGAGCCGGATCACTGCGCCGGCGCCCGGCCGGTGGAAGACTACGACCTCGTGGCCGAGGACAGCGTTCGAAATCAACCGCACGACTGGCATATCGAGGAACGCGAATACCTCCGCCACGAGGATCGCCGAGGTCGCCGATTCGCCTACCCCGAGCTCGATCCGCGACGCACCGCCCTGGTGGTCGTCGATATGGTGCCCTTCCACGTCACCGGCAACCCTTACTGCCGCGGCATCGTCCCGAATATCGACCGCATCGCCCGCGCACTGCGCACAGCGGGCGGCATCGTCACCTGGGTCGTGCCCGAAGCGGGCGCGCCGCTACCACACGCGATCGAGTTCTTCGGCCCCCACGTCGCCGAAAGCTACAGTCGTTCGGGCGGTTTCGGCCCGCCGGACACCCGGCTCTGGCCGGACCTGGTGGCCGATGACCTCGACCTGTTCGTCGAGAAGTCCGCGATCAGTGCCTTCTGCCCGGGCCGCTGCCCGCTGCCCCGTCTTCTCGAACAGCGCGGGATCGACACGGTCCTGATCACCGGCACCGTCACCGATGTCTGCTGTGAATCCTCGGCACGCGATGCGAGCACCCTCGGCTTCCGGGTGATCATGGTCGCCGACGGGAACGCCACCCGCCGCGACCGCGACCACAATGCCACCCTGCACACCATCTATCGCTCGTTCGGCGACGTACGCCCGACCTCCGAGGTACTCGCCATGATCGAGGGCGCCGGGTAGCACGGCGCGGAAAACGGAGTCCGGGGCAGCGATACCGAGCGGATACGGAACAACCACCTTCCCCCACCGCTCGACCGCGAAACAGCATCGGAAAACCGGCGGATCCACGCCCCGCGGACGGCCGACACGAGGAAGGCACCGGCCCCGGTCGCCCATACCGGATACCGGCAATGTGAGGATGGGAACCTCGGGCCGACGAGGGAGGAACAATGGGGAAGCTGGACGGAAAGGTCGCGGTCGTCACCGGCGGCGCGCGTGGACAGGGCAGATCACATGCGGTGACGCTGGCCCGCGCCGGCGCCGATATCGTGCTCTGCGATATCGGCGCGTCGATCGCGAGCGTGCCCTACGCACTGGGATCGCGCGACGATCTCGCCGAAACAGCGAACCTGGTCGGCGAAACCGGCCGCCGGTGCCTCGCGATCACAGCCGACGTCCGCGATCAGCGACAGCTGGACGCTGTCGCCGAACAGGCGATCGACGAGTTCGGACATATCGATATCCTGCTGGCGAACGCGGGTATCGCCTCCAACGCGTTCATCGCCGAGATGCCCGAACAGACCTGGCGGGACATGATCGACGTGAACCTCACCGGCGTCTACCACAGTTTCCGCGCGGTGGTCCCACATATGCTCGAGCGCGGCCACGGGCGGATCGTCGCCACCTCCTCCATCATCGCCCGAATGGGCTCCCGCAAATCCGGGCACTACGCCGCCGCGAAATGGGGGGTGGTCGGCCTGGTGAAATCGCTCGCGGAAGAGGTCGGCGGACAAGGGATCACCGTGAACGCGGTCCTGCCCTCCGGCGTACAGACCGATATGATCATGAACCCGGCCATCTACCGGGAACTCATGCCCGATGTGGAGAACCCGACGCGCGAAGCGGCGCTGGCGATGTTCGAGGCGGGGGGCGGGCTGATCCAGCCGGAGGAGGTCTCGGAGCTGATCCTGCTCCTGGTCTCCGACTCCGGCGGCCGCTACAACGGCGAAGCGATCACCATCTCCAACGGCCTCAGCACCAGCACGATCTGAGCAGCACTGCCGGGGCAGAGCGTGTCCACCCCGGCCGAGCGCGCTCTGCAGGTGATTTCGCGCCTCGCGGTCGAAACCCATCGATGGAATGTCCGACGTTCAGTATTTTCCGTCGCGAATGGCAGCGGTAAAAGCGATCCAGTCTTCCGAGGTGAACAACAACGCGGGGCCGACCGGATTCTTGGAGTCGCGGACGCCCACTCGTCCACCACCGAACCACGCGACTTCGACGCATTCGTCGTTGCCACTGGTCGAGGACTTGAACCACTGCACATCTGATGATCTGGTGCTCACTGTTCGTATCTCCTTGCTATCTTCCTGATCCGGTCTCGGGAAGCAGTTTCGTCCAAGGCCGCGCCTCGAAGTACGTCATAGAGCGAACGGTAGCGCCGCACATCCTCGGGATCATCGAATGTGATCGAACCGAGCGCGGCTTCGGCGTACACCGACGTCGGCTCCCGGTCGGGGAATGTGAGAACGATGAACGGCGTGACGACACCGCCGGTCGGAACCCCGGCCGAGAACGGCAGCAACCGAATTCCGATATTCTCGCGAGTGCTCGCGTCGGCGATGTGGCGGCATTGAGCAGCCATGATCCGGG
This sequence comes from Nocardia sp., assembly GCA_013361595.1. Lineage (GTDB taxonomy): Bacteria > Actinomycetota > Actinomycetes > Mycobacteriales > Mycobacteriaceae > Nocardia. The sequence goes on from JABFXT010000251.1 coordinate 5,621, forward strand.
TCGAGCCGACCACCGCGTGCAGGACGCTCTCGTGGATCACGAATTCGACTTCGGCCTTCCGGTGCTTCTGCGTCAGCCGCGCACAACGCCGCATCCGTAGTTCCACCCTCTCCGCCACTGTCTCGGGTGCGGCATCCGGGGAGTACGCGGTGAAGATCCGGTTCGCGTACTGGGCTGTTTGCAGTAGTCCGGGAACGACCAACGGTTGGAAGACCTCGATCCTCGAGGCATAGGATTCGAGCTCCAGATAGGTCGCGAAGCCACCGCCGAGCAGGTGACGATAACTCTGCCACCAGACCGTTGTATTGGCCTGTTCAGCAACTGCTTTCAAATATCCGGCGCGTTCCTCCGGCAACCCGTAATACCGGCAGAGGTATTCGACCTCGCGCGCCTTGATGCGCTCGTACTGGCCCAGTTCGATACGGCTCAGCGTCGCCCGGCTGAACTCGGTATCCCGCGCGACTCGGTCCAGCGTGGCCCCACAGGCATGGCGAGCATCACGAAGCGCTCGTCCCAGTTGCCTACGCGGCAATGTGGTGCCGCTGAGATCAGCCTTACTCGGCATCGTTCCTCCCCTGATTCTCGACAATTCGCTCGGCGTTTCTCGGTTCGAGAACCATCGTGGGCCCGCCCTGAGAAACGTACTGGGCCGATGCACGGATCCTGTGAAGCTCTCTCGTCGAAACACTCCGAGTCTCTGACCTGCAGCAACATACTCATATGCACGAGAATCGCGAAAGCCGGTGGCGCAAAAGCGAATCACATCGCCCAGCAGATGCAGCGCCGCTCAACCACACTCGCCGCGAACCGATCTCACACTTGTTCGCGGGAGGTACCCGTCATGAAGGCCCCGATTCGGGAACTCGTCCCGACGCAACCGGAGGCATGCTCCGTGACCAGATGCCGCATACCACCTCACTCGCCCGGTACACAGAGACGAACGGCTGGCTTGCGGTGTGGCGGCCCGACCGAGGCTGCATCCGAATCCTGGCAGTGCACAGTCCGTCCGATGCGCAGCCGGTGTCGGTGGCAGCATCCCGCGCAGGCTCTCCCGATCTGGCGGAGATGCGTGAGCGGCTTCCCGAACTCGCCCGATTGTGGGATGCGGTACGACACGAGTTCTGGGCGAGCGCCTTCCTCGAAGGCCGAGCCGGATGAGCGCTATCGCGTACCCGGACGACGAATCGGTCGCGGAGATCACGGCACGCTATCTGCTCGCCGTGCCCGCGTGGCTGCTGCCTCTGCTATACGGATTTCGGTTCGACGGCACAGTCGTTCACACCGAGTGCGTCGGTGTCGTTCTGGACCGCGACCGTGCGGCCGGTGAACCGAATCCGCTGCATGTTCAGGCAGCACATCTGCGAAGCCTGTTGGGCCCGGGGATGTTCGGATTCGGTTTCACATTCCCGGTCTTCGCGGATCAACTGGATTCGCGCGCCCGCAACCGGCACATCCCGGAGCCGGTGCGTATCGCGGCCGAACGCCTTCCCACAGTCGATGACCTCATCGTGGCGGCCACCATCGATGCCACCGGACGCCAGTGGTGGGCAGTGGTTCCCCGCCACATGCCCGAACTGGCACCGATACTCCTGCGCGTTCCGGCGGTCGCTCCGGCGGACTGGCGGCTACCCGGATCCCTGGAGGCTTCCCTCTGGACCGCCGCCCTCGCGCTGGACGACGCGAACCATGCCGATCTCCTGCGGCTACGGAGTACGAGTCCGCAACCCGATAGTGGCTCGACGATATGAAGCCGACGTACCACCACCACTCCGGCGTTGTACATGTCCGGGGGAACCGGTCACAACGCGTCCGCGCGCTCCTCTTCCAGTCTCCGCCACGCCGTGTCCAGCCACTTGCTGAAATGCCGGGTCAATTCGGCCGAAGTAGCAGGGCGAACGGTGACGTGGCTGCCGCGCTGTTCGGTGTAGCGGCCGTCGCCGGTGATGTCGTACCACCGCAACACCCGGGTCGGGTCGGTCGCCGCGTCGAAACGACCCATGAGCAGTGCCGCGACACCGCTGCCGTCCTTGTCCCGGCCGATCAGCTTCCGGTAGTCCTCGCGGGCCCGGCTGCGCCGGCGGTCCTCGAAATGGGTCTCCAGCCGCGATTCGAGATCCTCGGGATGGAAGGTCGCCGTTTCCGCGGTACCCGGCGCGCAGGGTGCGAGACCGGAAACCAGCCGGGCGGCCAGATTCTCCGGACGGAACAGACGCACCTGGATCGGACCGTATCCTCCTTCGGAACCCGCCTGGCTCATGGTGACCGCGTACGCCTCGGTGCGCGCCCCGACGATCCGGTATTGGCGCCGGTCATCGGGTCCGGTACTGCGTTTGTGCACACAGGTGGCACCGAGGATTTCGATCCGCAGCTCCGAGGTACCCAATGTGTCGAGCGCGACCTGGATACCGGCTCGTTCCTCGCGCGAATACCGGTTGCGCACTTCGAGGCGATATGCGCGAGCGTCGTCGTTGAAGGCGAAACGGCTGGTGTAGCGCAGCGGAGTCGGGAACCGGTCGTAGGCGTCGCTGTACCACAGCGCCGCGAAATCATCCGGTTCCCAGGTCCACTCGGGCATCGATCGTTCCCCTTTGTGTGCGATACGGCAGTTCCGGCAGGTTGGAGACAGCAGAGTGGGCCCACGCCGGAGCGGGCCCACCCGATGGTCGGCCGCATACGGACCGAGACGAAAGCCGAATCGGTCAATCGGGGTTGGTACCGATAACTCCACCCGGAATGGTTCGCGGAGAATCACCCAGAAGCTCGTCGGTGTTCTCCTGATTGATCAGGTAATCCGGCGTCGAGCGCTTGGATTCCTCGTCCTTGCCACCGCCGCGGCCCGCGGCGCCCATCGGCATACCGCCCATACCGCGATTTCCGGCCGCCGCGGATGCGGCGGTGGCACCGGCCGGCGCGCCCTGAGCGGTGTTCGGGGCACCGGAGACGGTCCGGCCGGGAGCCTGCGTATCCGGCGACCCCGTAGGACTTCCCGGCGAACCGGGACTCGTCGACACCCCCGACGGTGTGGTGCTCGCCGGAACTGTGGGCACGGTGGAGGACGGCAGATCCGTGCCCGCGGGTGGGGTGGTGGTGTCACCGGGGTCGGTGGTGGTCGACTCGTCCGTCTGGTCTTCGCCGGGGGTCTCGGGTTGCGTCTCGCTCTCCGGATCCCCCGGGGTCTCACCGGCGGGGGTGCCGCCCGGCGTGCCGCCGGTGGGGTCGTCCGTATCCGAGGTGGTGGGATTCGGCTCACCGGTATATCCCCCGGGCGGGGGCGCGGGAATATCGGTGGTGCTGGTCGGGCCGGTGGGCACCGGGATCACCGGAATCTGGTGGTCCAACTGGCCGAACGGGGTCACGTAATGGGTGGTCATGGCCGCCCGCGCCTCCTGCGTTCGCCGCGAGATCTCGTCGTCGTGGACCAGGGGGTTCCACCAACTGTCGAAGATCCCGTCGGTGTCCATCGGCTCGCCCACATGGTTCTTGGTGTTGACGATCGCTCCGGCCGCGTTACGAACACCCGCGGAAAGTATTTCGAGGGCAGGCGTCACCGGACGGGCCTGTTTATCGATGTAGTCCTGGATGGCCTGCTTGGCCTGTTCGGCGGCCGGACCGGACCACGCCTGCGCGAGCGAAGCCTGGACGGACCGGACGAAGGTCTCGATACCCTGCTCCCACGATTGCCGCATCTGCCAATACTTGTCGGCCTGATCCACCGCGTCCTTGACGAGGAGCGGATCGAACGCGTTCTTGATCTTCTGATGATCCCAGCTGGCGGGGTTCTCCCCACCTTTCGGGATGATCGGATCCTCCCACTCCGGCGCTTTGCTCATCGGGCCGACCCATCGGGCAGGATGTACGGTCCCAGAGTCGGACCGACAGGCGGACGTTCGGGAAGGCTGGCATTCAACGAGTTGAACGCCGCCGCCCATTCACTGTCGGCTTGCATCATCTGATCACGCATGACACGGAAGACATTCTGGATATCCTCCACAATCTTGAAGTGCTGCTCCATGATCAGGTGGACACTGTTGCCATCCTCAGCTCCCTTGGCCTTCACCTTGTAGCGGCCTACCATCGCGCGCGCAGAGAACAGATCGTCGTTGGCTTCTCCGAGACCCCAATGGCTTTGGTCTCCGATCTCGTCGGCTAGGCGCTGTATCTGCCGGATCGAGATCTTGAATGTTTCGCAATCACGCTCGAGGTAGATGAACTCCTCCGGTGACATCTGAACGGCGATCTGTCCGTCATTCGCCGCAGCGAGCATATTGGCCATCGGCTGTGGCGCCGATTCGTCACTCATGACTTTCCCTCCCAGT
>JABFXT010000897.1 GCA_013361595.1 Nocardia sp.
AACCGATCGAGTTCGCCGAGGTAGCGGTCGGCGCTCGCGCGGCCGGCGGCGGCGTCCACATCGGGCACGCTGTCGATCACCCGGTCGCGGATCGCCTCGACCGCGCGGTGCACCCGTTGCGGGTCGGTCCAGAAATGCGGATCGGGTTGTCCGGCCGCATCGCCGGCCCGATAGGGGAGCGGATCGATTTCGGCGCCCACCGGCAGGATCGCGACCCCGGCCGCGGCGGCGGTCTCCACATGACGCGCCAGGCCTTCCTCGAGGCCGAGCCCGTTCTCGACGATGAGATCGGCCTCGCCGAGTACGGCGGCCTGCTGCGCGGAGAGTGCGAAGGAATGCGGGTCGGAATTCGGCGGCATCAGCACGGTCACCGGTGCCGCGTCGCCGACCACCGCCCGGGTGATATCGCCGAGAATATCGGTGGTGACCACGATCCCGGCGTCGCCGGAGTCCGTGCCGCCGCAACCGGCGAGGGGGATGATCGCGACGAGCAGCGCCGCGCAGATTCGCAGTGCGCGGTTCATCGTCCGGTCTCCACCATCAGGTCGGGGGTGATCTCGAGGTCGAAGGTGCGAGCGATGCGCAATCCGTCGGCGTAGTCGATCTCGTGGATCCGGCGGCCGGCCGGATCGTTGACGTAGGCACGTTCGGCGTCCACCAGGAGCGCGGGGGGTGTCGCCGGATCCAGAGGCCCCGGGAGCAGTGCTCGTTGCGCGGTCTCGGCGCCGGTCTCGGGATCGTAGGAGTGCAGGACACCGGCGGGATCCAACGTGAGCACATCGGTTCCGGCGCCCGCGGTGGTCGCCGCGACGACCGGTCCGGTGCCGATCGGCCGCCACTGCCGTCGGCCGAGGTCGAGGACCAGGACCCGGGAATCCCGGACGGTCACCAGCACATCGCTGCCGCGGCGGTGGAAGAACCGGGCGGTGCTGCCGGTCGTCCCCGCCGGATAGGACAGCTTCGCCGCGGTGACACGATGCTCGCGCTCGGTCACCACCAGTGCGCCGTCCGCGCAGGAGAACACGGCACCGCGGCGGGTGACGGTATGCCCGCCCGGTCGCGGGCACGGTGGTTCGAGGACCTGGACCAGCGCGTTGTCCCGGTCGCGGACCTGGATCCGCCCGGCGCCGGTATCGGAGACGAGGAGCCCGCCGCCGAAGGGGAGCGCGGCGCCGTCGAGTACCGGCCCCGGGGTGAGGGTGCCTTCATCGAGGGCCGCCCGATCGGCGAGGGCGGTCGAACCGTTGTCGAGAACCGGTGCGGAGAGCACCGCATCGCTGAACGCGCTCCGGGCTGATCCGGGCAGGGTGCCGATCCGCCGCGGCTGGGCTCGGTAGTAGTGCACGTGGTCGCCGTGGTCGACGACCCAGCTTCCGCTGTCGAGGATCGTCGTCGATTCGGCGCCCGCGAGGTAGGCGTAGCGGCCGTCGTCCGAGATATGGACGACACCCGGCACCGGATCCGCGGTGATGATCTCCTCGGTGACCAGATCGAGGAGGCGCACCGTGCCCGAGGACCGCTCGGCGATCACCAGTCGCGATTGGGCGCTCGCGCTCTCCTCGGCACCCTCGACATAACCGTGTGGTACCGGTTCGGTTGCGGCCTGGTCTGTTCCGCTGCCGCAGGCGGCGACCGGTGCGAGCAGCAGTGCGGCCGTGACGACCCCGGCCGTCCGCCGGGCCCGGTATTTTCCGGTGCGCGGGCGGGTCGGATCCGGCCCGGCGCCCGGTCCGCCGGGTGACCTGCCGCGCAATGCCGCACGCAGGCGGGCACCGGCCGCGACGCCGAAGAAGATCGTCACCGCCGTCGCGGCGATCGTCGCCCCGGCCGCGGTACCCGCGTGCCAGGAGATGAGCAGGCCCGCGACCGTGGCCAGGGCACCGAAACCGGCTGCCAGCAGCATGATCCGCGGGATCCGGTGGGTGCAGTAGGTGGCAGCGGCGGGTGGGGCGACCAGTAACCCGAACACCAGCAGGGTCCCCACGACGTGGAACGACGCGGCGATGGCGAGCGTCAGCAGTGCGAGCAGCGCGACCTGCGCCCGGCCCGGTCGTAACCCGAGCGTCTGCGCGGTGCGCGGATCGAAGGCGAGGGCGAGGAAGGCCCGATGGCCGAGCACGGTGATCACCAGGGCGATACCGAGTGCGGCCAGCAGGAAGAGCAGATCGCGGGACCGGGTCGCGAGGACGTCACCGAAGAGGAATCCGGTCAGATCCACCGCGAAGGACTGGGAGCGTGAGATCAGGATGACCCCGGTCGCGAGCATGCCCACGAAGAGCAGCCCGATACCGGTATCGGTGGACAGCCGCCGGTTCCGGCTCAGGACCGACACCCCGGCCGCCATGGCGGAAGCGCTCACCACCGCGCCCAGCAGCAGATTGCCGCCGAGCAGGGCCGCGACCGCGACTCCCGGCAGCATGCCGTGTGCCATGGCCTCGCCGAGAAAAGCCATCCCGCGCACCACGACCCAGGTCCCGGCGAGCGCGCACAGGCAGGAGACCAGCAGTCCGCCCCACAGCGCTCGTTGTACGAAGGTGACTTCGAACGGGGCGATCAGCCAATCCATGAATACAGACAGTAAACTGATAACGATTGTCATTACAAGTTGTCGGCGGGAGTCACAGTATGCGCACGGCGGGAATCGAGATCACCGGCCTATCCGCCGGCTACCGGGGGAATCGGGTATTGCACGAGGTCAGTGCCATGATTCCGGGCGGCCGGGTCACTGCGCTGATGGGCCCCAACGGCTCCGGGAAATCGACATTGCTCGCGGTGCTCGGCGGAATCGTCACCCCGCTGGCCGGATCGGTCACCGGCCTGGGCGCACCCGGACCCGCCCTGGTCGTCCAGCAGCAGGCGATACCCGCCACCCTGCCGATCACGGTGGGTGAAACGGTGGCCATG